>JAUYEQ010000330.1 GCA_030691295.1 Bacteroidota bacterium | reverse complement strand
TTCTGAAATACAACTTCAGGATGTATTTTGACCTTTTGCTTCATGTAACAATTCTGTGGATTGCAAGTGCCGAATTGATCAATTGGATGGATTTTTCAGGATCAGACACATCGTACAAGCTCGGATTGAGCATACTTTGGGGAGTTTATTCCTTGCTCCTGATTTCAGTGGGCATCTGGAAAAAGAAGAAACACCTTAGGATCGGTGCTATTGCATTGTTTGCAGTAACGCTAATTAAGCTTTTCGTTTACGACATTTCGCATCTCGAAACCATTCCCAAAACGATCATTTTCATTTCTCTGGGAATATTGCTCCTGATTATCTCGTTCCTTTACAACAAATACAAACATATTATTTCTGAAGAAATGGAAAACTAGTTATGAATCAATCTGAAATATCAAACATTCGACTTCACAATCAGCAGATTGCCGCCACCAACCTTAAAACACCAAACGAACTTGCAGGCTGGATGGGTGCAATGCAGGCGCAGGATTTTAATCAGGCGAAATGGGCGATTGGTGTGCGGTTACCGCATTTGACTGAAGCTCAAATCGAATCAGCTTTTAATAACGGAGAAATAATCCGCACTCACTTGATGCGCCCAACCTGGCATTTTGTTTCGGCTGACGATATTTACTGGATGTTGGAACTCACCGCGAAGCAAATCAAATCAACCACAAAATCAAGAAATCGTGATCTGGGTCTAACCGAAATCGTGCTCGGGAAAAGTAAAGAAATACTGGCGAAAATTTTGGCAGGAAACCAATCCTTGACAAAGGAAGAAATTAGCACTCAACTTAATTTATCCGGGATCAGCACCGAAGAACAGCGGTTATATCATATTCTGATGGAAGCCGAAATAGATCAAATTGTGTGCAGTGGCTCAATGCAGGGCAAAAAACAAACTTATGCTTTGCTTGAAGAACGGATTCCGGTGAAACGAATCTTGACCAAAGACGAAGCCCTGGCGCTGCTGGCTAAAAAGTATTTCACGAGTCACGGCCCGGCAACTTTACCCGATTTTGTGTGGTGGTCGGGATTGCCGGTTGCTGATGCTCGTAAAGCGCTGGAAATGAATAAATCTGATCTGTTTTCTGAAACGATCGGCAATGATACCTATTGGTTTGCCGAACCGGTTTCTATACCTGCTTTGCCGACTAATTCGGTTTATTTGTTACCTGCTTTCGATGAATACCTGATCAGTTATAAAAACCGGAGCGCTGCCATTACCATCGACCATCATAAAAAAGCCATTTCCAGCAATGGTGTTTTCAGACCGGTAATTGTTGTGAACGGACAAATATCAGGACTTTGGAAACGAACCATCAAAAAAGATACAGTATGGATTGAACCTGACCATTTCAGGCCACACAACAAAACGGAAGAAAGTTTAATTTTGAAAGCTGTCGAATCATTCGGAAATTTCTCAGGTCTGAAAGCTGAAGTAAAATTAAGGTAACTTCGTTAAAACCCGTTAAGTTGCATGGTTACGGTTGGTATCAGCAATAATGCTCCCAATAAAAATAGAATTGCAATGAGCGGGAAAACCCACTTCACCCATTTTTGATACGGAATCCGGGCAACGCCAAGTACACCGATCAAAACTCCGGAAGTTGGTGTAATCATGTTGGTAAACCCGTCTCCAAACTGGAAGGCCATCACGGTTGCCTGCCGCGAAATGCCAATCAGGTCGCCAAACGGAGCCATCAGAGGCATGGTAATTGCAGCTTTGGCCGATCCGCTTGGAATGATAATATTGATCAGGGTTTGAATACCATACATGATTTCGACTGATGCAATTTTGCCAAACTGACCAAGTGATTTCGACAATCCATAGAGAATACTGTCAATCACCCCGCCATCTTCGAGCACCACAATGATTCCTCCGGCCAAACCAACAATCAGGGCAGCCGAATAAATATCTTTCATTCCGTCAATAAACGATTGGGCAATTTCGTTGGCGCTTTGGTTGAATGCCATTCCTGAAGCAATACCTGCGGCCAGAAAAAGTGTGGCAATTTCCATCACATACCAATCATATCCCATCACGCCAACAATCAGGAAAAGAATGGTATAGCCAAGTATCAGCAGAATAAAAAAATGGATGGATTTTTTCAGGCTAAACCAACCAATCAAAGCAAATAGTGCAGCCGATATTGGAATAATCGGCAAACTGACAGATGAATTGCCAATTTTCAGGATAGATTCAGGGTATTTTACAGCAAATGCAACGAGTACGGTGGTAATCAGTCCGTAAACGACCCAGGCCATTTTCGGAGTGTAATACGTTGTTGTTTCGGCATTTTGCAATATGTGTTCACGCCAGTGCGCATCTTCTTCGTAAACAGGCGACAGTTTTGGGTTACGCCTGATTTTTGCCATGTACCACAACACGAAACCAATTCCGGCAAAGTTAATTGCCACCCAGCAAAACAGGCGGTATTCGATGCCCGAGAATAGCGGAATGCCTGCCAATCCCTGTGCAATTCCAATGGTAAACGGGTTGAGAATGGCACCAGCGAAACCAATGTGCGCGGCGATATAAACCATGCAAACTCCGGTGATCGAATCGTAACCCATCGAAACTGCCAATGGAACAAATATGATCGCAAAAGCAATTGTTTCCTCACTCATTCCGAAAATTGCCCCAAATGCACTGAACAGTAGCATGATGAAAACCACCACCACATTGTCGATCCCAACGTATCGCAAAAACCGGGTTTTATCGAGTTTGCGAATTCTTTTCAGGAATGAAAAAATGGCTACATCAATGGCTTTGGTTTGGTTCATTATCCAGAATGCACCACCAATTACTAGTATAAAAACGATGATTCCGGCCTGTTTGACGAATCCGTTAAAAAGTGCCGAAAATATCTGCCATGTTTGGGCTTCGGCAACAGTTTTTGAAGGATGTCCTTCAGGCAAATCGCTCATTTTGTGATAAACCATCAGCGTTTGTTCCTTACCGTCAATAATTTGTGCCTCCTTTACGAATTTTCCCGGAGGAATTACCCAGGTTAAAATGGCAGCAAAAACAATGATACTAAAGACAATTACGAAGGTATGCGGAACTTTTTTTATCATCTGCAATTATTTTGCTTGGAAAACATGTACATCGCGCTGTGGAAACGGGATAACTATTCCTGATTTATCAAACTCTTTTTTTACATTTTCATTGATGATAAAAAATACAGCCCAATAATTCGGGGTGTCCACCCAAACGCGTGTTACAAGGTTTACCGAACTATCGCCCAACGAAATTACCCCGATAAATGGAGCCGGATCCTGGTGAATCCGTTCATCAGCATTGATAACACCGACTATTATCTCCCTTGCCTTGTCAATATTCTCGGAATAACTGATGCCAAAAGTACAGTCAACCCGCCTCGTAGGTTCAGTTGAATAGTTGGTCATCGTGCTGTTGCTCAGGCCACCATTGGGAATAACGATTGTTTTGTTATCAACGGTTTTTAAAATGGTATGAAAGATCTGTATCTCAGCTACTGTTCCTGTTGATCCTTGCGCATCAATGTAGTCGCCCACTTTAAATGGCTTGTAAATAAGCAACATAACCTCGCCAGCAAAGTTTTGCAATGTACCTGAAAGCGCCAGTCCAAAAGCCAACCCTGCAGCGCCAAGTATGGCGATAAATGAAGTCATTTGAACGCCGACCATCGTCACAACGCTGATTATTAACAGTACTTTGAGGGTGATGGCAATCAGCGAAATTAAGAATGACTGGAGCGTTTGCTCAAAAGAACGCATTTCGAATATTCGTTTGAGAATTTTAATGAGTTTACCGATTAGCCATAAACCAACGACCAAAGTAATAAGCGCCAATAATAACTGGCCGCCGTATGTAATGGCAATTTCCACCATTCGTTCTGAACTTGGTAATAAGGTTGTTAAATCTTTCATGTTATAATATTTTTAGTGATAAGGCAGTACAATATACTACTTTTCAATTAAGTAATAATCGTCGGCATCGTTCAGTACCGGGAATTTACTGCGGAAATCTGATAGTTCCTGTAATGAAAGTGATGCAGGCAATAATTCATTTTGAACAGATAACATTTGTATAATTTGTTTCCCTTTTGGATTAAAAACCTGCGAGTCACCTGAATAGTCAATTCCATTTCCATCAGTGCCAATACGATTTACACCAACTACATAACATTGGTTTTCGATGGCCCGGGCTTTCAGCAAGGTATTCCAGACTTCATTTCTCGCATTTGGCCAATTGGCCGAATACACCAGTAAATCGTATTCGTTGCGGTTGCGGCTCCACACCGGGAAACGCAAATCATAACAAATTAACGGGCAAATTTTCCAGCCTTTGTACCGAACAATCAGTCGCTCGGTGCCTTTCTGAAAATGGGATTCCTCATTACCCATGGTAAAAAGGTGGCGTTTATTGTAAAAATGTATTTCTCCTGAAGGTGCCACAAACAATAGTCGGTTATAAAATTTACCATTTTCCTGAATAATCAAACTTCCGCAAATGGCTAGCTGATGTTCTGCACTGCGTCTTTTCATCCATTGCACCGTTTCGCCTTCCATCGTTTCAGCCAGTTCCGAAACATTCATCGAAAATCCGGTTGTAAACATTTCAGGCAAAAAAACGACATCGGTATTAGAGCTAATATCCAGAAGCAATTCATCAATTTTCACTCGGTTTGCTTCAGGATTTTCCCAACACAAATCGAGTTGAAAAACGGCGATGTTCAAAAGATCTTGTTGCATAAATGAAGTTAAGAGTTAAAAGTCTAAAGTTAAATCTTTGAGTCCACTTCTCCGAAAACTATTTTTTTGCCACCAAAACAGGAAAACACTAAATTTCACCAAAATAAATCCATTAAATTTCAGCATTTTGTGAAATTTGGTGTCTTGGAGATTTAGTGGCATTTTATATTTTTTGACTTTTCAGAGTGAACTCGGCATTGAATTGGACAAGTCCACTGAACACTGAGGCTGACCACTGACCACTTTTTATCCTAATCTTCCGCTGTAAATTTCTCCGGGTGACGGCCAATCGCTGCATATTCGCGGTAAAAAGCTTTCATGCGGCGGATATCGGCGTCTGCATCGTCGGTCAGTTCAAAAGGTTTTACCCATCCAATTTCTTTGCGTCCGAAATCGAAAACTCCCAGGCAAACTGTTGCCCCGGTAGCTTTTGCGATTGTATGAAAACCTGCTTTCCACTTTTTTGTTAAATTTCGCGTGCCTTCCGGTGTAATGGCCAGGTGCATCGTTTCGCGACTGTTCATTTCGTGAATAATTTGCTTGGTAATTGACGCGCCTTTTGCACGGTCAATGGGTATACCGCCCATTTTTTTCAGGATCGGACCAACCGGCCAAAAGAAAAACTCTTTTTTGATCATGGTATTTGCCACTCCGCCCAGAGATGTGTAAAACAAGTACGAAAGTACAAAATCCCAACCACTGGTATGCGGAACACCGATGATAATGGCTTTTTTATATGGAATCACTCCATTTTTCGGTTTCCAGCCGAACAGTTTTAGTAACAGTTTGCAGGTGGATCTCCACATAATTAGTTGATGTTAAATTCAGTGATGTTCGTTGCCCGACAATATTTTTTCAATAAACCAATTGCTATTTGTTTGGCCGTTTCCAGCTGATCGTCGCCTCCAAAATCAATCAGTATCATCAGAAACCGACTGGTTTGCCCGGTAACTTCGGTTCGCTGCGAATCGCTGGTGGGTGTGCCGAATGCTCCCAAGCTGTCCCGAAATACAGGTAATCCTTCAATGTTCAGTTCTCCACGGCCAATGCCCTGATAGGGTTCATCGGCAAGACCAATCCCAAAACTGATATCACCCTGGATTTTTGCGGCATCGTATCCGCCAATTGAAAAGCCGGAAGTAATGGAGACCAGATTTAGCTGATCGACCACATTGTTGATTTGATACAGGTCTTTTCCTGAAACTGACCGGCGAAGCAATGCTTCAGCAGATAAGCGGTAGCGTGCCGGATCTTTTCCGCAGGCTTTGTAAGCTTTGCGGGAGGCTGCAATGACCGGAATTTTTGAGATGTCTTCAATAACCAGCGTTTGCTTGATTTTTGAGATTCGGAAATTAATTTCAGAAGTAAGTTCAATAAATGATTCTGCTACAATTACATCAGCTTCAATGCAGCTCAGCCGAAGTTTTGGACAAAGGGATTTTAGTTTTTCACTGATATAAATATTGACCATATATAGAAAGTGATTGACTCTTTTTTATTATAAACTTAGCCCGCAAATGTAGAAATTTAGTCAGCAAAACTATTTTTAAAAATGGATTAACTTTTTGCTTACACTTAATCCGTTCAGATTAACCTTCAGAATATATAATCCTTTTGGATATCCGGCTAAATTGAAGTTAAATTGGGTGGAATACATATTCACATTGTATTTTTTTGAAAACAATATCCTGCCATTTAAGTCGGTAACGAATGCTTCAGCAGTTCCATGGTCAGGATGAAAAATATTTATATTGAAGATGCCATTTGACGGATTCGGAAATACAAGCGCTTCCAGCGAATTGCCCGCAAGATCTATTGTAACATTGCCGAAAGCGCCATTGTGCCCGTCAACCTGCAACCAGTATTGCTTTCCGGGCTCGAGAGCCAGATTTTCGAGGAGTGCAGTTTTGTCGCTGTTCGACCTGTTATCGTTGGCTGCAACCATGGAATATTGCTTTTTGTCGTTTGATAAAATTCCCCGGTAATCCGATGCTTTGTAAACCGCAATCTGGTTGTCAAATCCGTAGGTATTGATTGTAATTATGCCATTTTCCGGAGCAACGAACGTAAACCAAATGGAATTATCCAGTAACCTTTTGGTAGGCTTGAAGTCGGGACACCAGCCATTTTTCACCAAACATCCCAATGAAGGTGGATTCGGTTCATTTATTTCAACTGTTGCACATTTGTTTGAATATCCGGCATTTCGTCCCAGAAACAATTTTGTTGCATTGGCTAATTGATCGTTTTCCTGAATGATTACATGAAGCAAAATACTGTCGGAAGCAATACAGTGCCCGTTTGTTCCGGTAACCTTTAGCCAGGTATCAAACGATTTTGTGTAATTGGATGATGATTTTAATGTCAGAAATACGCTGTTCGAACTATTTTCTACATCAATTAATTCAGGTCGGTCAATTTTGAAACTATAGGCCACAGCACCACCCGCGATCAGCGGAAATCCTTTCAGGTCGCCTCCGCAAATTATACTGTCCCTTCGGGCTTTTTGAAACCTGACATCCAGCTTACTTCGGGCAATAATATATTTATTCTGAAGAAGTTCATTGCTTCCGTATTTGTTGGATGTTCTTAGTTTTACTGAATAAGTTCCATCCTTCAGGAAAAGTATTTGCGGATTCTGAGAAGTACTGTCGGTGCCATTTGCAAAGCTGTATGTTGGTGGATCAATCTCCCAATGCCAATCGGTTGGTCTGTGCGTAGTTCTGTCGGTAAACAAAACAGGTGAATTCACACATACTTCCTGCAATTCGGCACGGAAATTGGTTTTCGGTGGCATTTTCCAAATCCCGTCAAGTGCGTTTCTCGACTTTGCAGGGTCGAGCCAATAGGCAAGTTGTTTGGTGTAATCTGCATGAAAGTCCCACGAAATCGACAGTTTTCCATAAAGTAAAACCGAGCTAATCCCCCCGTGCAGTTGCCCGACAATACGTTGATTCTGGTCGAAAAGCGGAGCTCCCGATGATCCGGTCTCAGGCAA
>JAUYEQ010000316.1 GCA_030691295.1 Bacteroidota bacterium | reverse complement strand
ATCTGACATACAACTTTCCATTTGCTACTACCGGAACCGTCCATGCCGGATGTTTTACATCTTCTATCGCAGATGCAATCTCGCCCACTTTATTAAATCCTGACGGATCCGGCTTTACGAGAAATAAATTCCCTTTGATATCCAGGCAAACCAAATGTCCATCTACAAAGGTGCATGTTCCCTGACCAACCTCATTTGTGCTCCACATCTCTTTTCCACTGGCCAATTCAATGCATTTAAACTGGCCGTTATTTCTTGAACTTTCGCCGGAATAGCCGTAGATATAGCCATCAATCAGTATAGGATCTGAGTGCTGTGCTTCCATCAGATTGTTTTTCCACAGTACCGAATATCCGTTTTCTGTAACTTTAAGAGCTTGGCAGCCCATTTTGTATCCAGAAGTGTGAAATACGATATCACCGGAAACGATTGGTGTCGTTGCATTTACATTGTAATCGGTTAGCCACGGAACTGTCCACAGATGTTTCCCATCGGAAGGATTCAGGCAGGAGAGACCAGTACCATGATAAATCAGGAGTTTCACTTCATTATTTATATTCATTGTGATTGCGGCCGCGTAACCGGCTTCACCTTCCATTGATTTCCAGAGCAGATCGCCCGTTTGTTTATCGTAAGCAACAACCAGAGCAGTCCCTCCACCCTGAACGATTACCATATTGTCGAAAACAAGCGGTGTGGTTGAGAAGCCCCATGTTGGTTCTGCGCCACCCTCATCCTTAACATTTTTACGCCAAAGAAGTTTGCCGTCTTCGAGTTGCCAGCACACCAGGTCACCGCTACGGCCAAAAGTATAGACTTTATCTTCACTGATAAATGGTGTGGCACGCGAGCCTGGTCCGTGGCTGCTGGCTGCCTCCGCTTCATAAGATCCCATCCAAATCAGTTCTCCATTATCAGGATTAATGCAAAATACCAGATCATTTTTATCGTCCCTGCCCGGAACGATCAGCCGGTTTCCCTGAACAACCGGCGCTGCCCATGAAGCCGTGGCTTTGTCCTGACAAAGGTAGTTCACGTGCCATGATTTTTCCAGACCCTTCGACCAATCGGTCTGAATGCCCTTTGTTGCACTTTTTCCTTCAAAGTTTGCGCCCCTCCAGTTCGTCCAATCTGCATCCCCAGTCGTAACGGGTGGCATTGATGCTATTCTTTCAGGAATATTGTCTTGTTTCCCTGATAATGGTTCGCTTCCCGCAATGATCTTGTAGAACTGATACCCGAAATAAGCTCCGGCTGCCAATACAATAACCACAATTACAAGAATGATTTTTACTGATCGTTTCATACGGTTGAATTTTGATTTTTTCGAGCCATAAATATAGGTATTTAACAAGACCGACACATGCTATTCTGATAAATTAATATTTGCTTAGCATTCAGAACTTTATAATTGTTTAGTTTTGCGGCTGTTTTAGAAGAAAAAAGAGCGATTGTGCCCTAAACAGTCAGTGAATTAGTTATTTATAAAAGAAACATCCATGAAGCGTATCAATGAATACAAACGGTTATTTAATGTTGAACCCAACACAGATCTTAAAACACTAAAAACTACCTATAGAAATTTGGTGAAAGAATGGCATCCCGATAAATTTTCTGAAGGTGACGAGTTGGCTGCTGAGGCTGAAATGAAAAGCCGACAAATTATTGATGCATATCACTTTCTGGTAAGTATTGCCCCCGAAACAATAGCTTCAAATTTAGAAGAATACAACACTTCCTATGAATCGGGTATCGCCGATTTCAAACACAAAGGGCTTTTGCTTGAAATTTCTTTTGTTGACGGAACAACCTATGAATACTTTGGCGTTCCGAAAAGTGTGTATGTAAAAATGATTAATTCTGACAAGCAATTGCGTTTTGCAAAGCGGAACATCTTCAATACCTACCTCTACCGAAAATCAAAAAAAGGCCTTCAGGTAGCTTAAATTACCATTGCCAGCAAACTTATCATCAGGAACGAAACCACGCTTAACACAACAGTTGGCAGTGAATAATAGCGCAGGGTTTCGGATGATGTCATTCCCGAGAATTTACTGATCACCCAAAAGAAGCTGTCGTTGGCGTGCGACAACATCATGGAACCCGCGCCCATTGCAAGTATTGCCAGCGTTTTGCCCCATTCGTCCGACAGCCCAAGGCTATCCAAAAGCGGGGCAACAATGGAAGCCGCGGTAATTATTGCAATGGTTGACGACCCTTGTGAAGTCTTCAGTAAAACTGCTATGATGTACGGAATAAAAAGGCCCAACCCGAGCGTTGCCACCAATTGTCCCAGATTGTTTACAATTCCTGATTCTTTAATAACCGCGCCAAAAGTTCCACCTGCAGCAGTTACTATCAGTATTGGCCCTGCCTTTTCGATGGCTGTATCGAGCAGCTTATTCCACTGACTGATTTTAAAATTCCGGAGCAATGGAAAAGCCACAAAACAGCCGGACAAAAGTGCAATAACCGGATCGCCTGCAAAACCAATTACAATTTTCAGGAACGAATCTTCGGGCAAGCCTGAAACCATAAAAAACACCGACTTTAGCGTAATGAGGGCGAGCGGAACCAGGATCGGCAAGAATGCCAGAGATGCTGCCGGCATTGAAACTGATGGCTGGTCATAAGAATCATCCGCTGTGGCAGTAAAGGAATCTTTCCGGGAGCGAAAGCGGATAAAATAATAAGCAGCAATAATTCCGGGAATAGCGACCAGTGTTCCCAGTAGAATCACATTTCCGATGGGCGCGCCAATAATACTGGTTGCTGCAGTTGCGCCGGGGTGCGGCGGAACAAGGCAATGTACTCCATACAACGAGACAGCTAAAATCGGCGCCATCACAGTTATAGCGGTTTTCGAACTATGAGCCAGTGAACGGCAGATGCCACTTAAAACAATAAATCCGGAGTCACAAAAAATGGGCAGTCCGGTCATAAAACCAGTGATCGCCATTGCAGCCGGCGCTTTCTTTTCGCCGGTTCGTTTCAGGAAAAACCGGGCAATACTTAGCGCAGCCCCGCTTTGGTCGAGAACAATGCCGATGATGGTCCCAAGAATAATAATCAGTCCGATGGATTCGAGCGTGCCACCAAAACCTTTCTTTAAAACAGGTACGATGGAAGCTGTCGGAAGTGTTGCAAGAGCCATCAACAAGCTCACCATCAACAGCGAAAGGAATGTATTGAATTTAAAAACCGAGGTCAGGAGAATTATTGCAAGAATTCCGCCCGAGAGAATCAGAATTTCAGAAATCAAATCCATTTTTGCTTTAAAAGTATCTAATTTTTCTTTGCAAAAACCTTTATCCTGCGACTGTTCGGATCACCTCGGATTTAATTGGCGCGCCAGACGAAAAATTCACCCTGAGTAATCAAAATGTCAGGTTTTCCTGTGGCCTTAACTGTTCCCCCAAACGTCCCGCGAACAGTAGTTGCAGCTAATTCTGTAATGGTAATTGTAGCGTTCGAACCTACGGATCCCTGGGTGTAAAGTGTTCCGGTTTTATCGCTGTAGCCAATTAATGCGCCAACGACTGAAGAACCTACAATTCCATAACCTGTGTAGTTGGCTTCAGCTATGGCCTTATTGTCAAATACTTGCAGACTGATGTTGCTGGTTGCATCTCCGCCGGAAAATACTGCATTAAACTGATTCCCAGCCTGCCCAAAAGCAGCCGTCAGCGAGCCTTGCACTGCAAAATCAACTTGCGTGCCGTTGGCTTTAAAGCGTATGAAATATTCACCGCCGTTGCCAGCATCGTCTTTTTTGCACGAATTGAACATCATTGTAAAGAGGGCAAAACCCAATATCAGGATTGTTCCCTGTCTTGAAAAGAAATTAGCTTTCATCGTTATCGTTTTAATGTTAATTTATTTTCGAATAAATATTGAAATCAAATATCCAGGTGTGGATTCTAAACAGTCTTAGTCAGACTTTTAACCAACATTAGAACAAATTATTTAATGTCAATGCAAATAAAAGACTATCTTGTCTTTTATTTGCATTGACATTTCTGTTGAACTGGCAGAAGCGAAAGCAGAGTACATTGCTTTTTTACGATCTTCCGCAGTGTTACAACTCAATACAAATGAATTAACCGATGGTTTTGTTTCTTCAATCGAAAGCATCCCGATCAAAGCTGGCAAAGATGTTGAATCCTATTTTTAACCTAAATTGAGCGATTACCAAATTCAGTTTCCCTTCTGGGTTCACTTGATGTAGTCGATGTAGTGTTTTTAATTGAATTTTTGTGGTTTGCTTCAGGATAGGCCTATTTTCGGGTACTTATCTTCGCTAATATCTC
>JAUYEQ010000314.1 GCA_030691295.1 Bacteroidota bacterium | reverse complement strand
TTCTGACCGCCTTGAAAAAGGGAGTACGATCAACTTCTGATATTCAACGGGCAACCAAAGCCGGCACAAGTTGCGGCAGATGCCTGATGACGATCGACCGCATTGTGGAAGAATATTTGGAACAATTACCTGCAGACCCACAGCAAAGAATAGAATTTGATTGCTGACTGCCAGACGACTGTGACTGACTACTGACCACTTTTTTTTTAGCTTACACGTTTAATTCCTGAAAAGTTAACGCGATATTCGCCCGGCGTACACCCTTTTATTTTTCTGAAGATGCGGTTGAAATTTGAGATGTTATAAAATCCGCAGCGAAATGCTATTTCGGCAATTGTCTGTTTGGTTTCAGTGAGCCAGCGTGCAGCAAATCCGATTCGGTAGTCGTTTACAAAATCAACAAACGATTTTCCAGTGCGTTGTTTCATCAATCTCGAAAGGGTTGTTTCCGTCATGTTATGAAGCCGGGCAACCTCTTCAACCTTTATTTTTTCCTGATAATTCGCTGCGATGTATTCATAAACTTTTTTAATCCGGTCGCTGTTGGCAAAATCAGTTGTATTGATGGCCGCCTGACAAAGCATTTGTTGGTTTTCAGATACGGAAAGGATGTGCAAAACAGAAATTAATTCAATAAAAGCTTCCATTCCGTTTTTTTGAGATAGCTCCTGCAAACGTGGCGCAATTTGCCGGATGGTGTTTTCATTGAATAAAATGCCTCTCGATGCGTTGGTCAGCAATTCTTTGATGGGTTTCATCATGTTTCGGTCCAGCAAACTTTCGTGAATCAGGTCGCGGTGAAACTGAACCGTAATTTCATGTATTTGGTCGCTTTTACATTTGCCGTTGTTCCAGCCATGAAAAACATTTGGCCCCACCAAAACCAATTCGTATTCCTCAATAGTACTTTTGTGATCGCCAACAATCCGCTCAGCATCAGTGGCATTAAAGATGAAATTTAATTCATATTCGGGGTGGAAATGTACCGGAAAATCGAACTGGCTTTTTACACGGTCGAACACCAAAAGGCAATCGCCCTGCGACAATGGGGTAATTTCGCGTTGAATATTATTGACAGTCTGATTCATTTTTTTTGTAGCAAGTCCTTATTCTGCGAATATACGAGGTAATCTTTTCCGTTTAATAGTCTTTTTCGTAGTCTTATGAATATGATTTTTTTTTTATTAAAATTGAGCAAACCTTTTCAATGCAAATGCGTTCATCGTTTAAGATTAACACTTAAAAACAATTACAGGTATGAAAAAACTGCACTTATTAACTACAGCCATTCTGGCAGGCTTATTAATAGCCGGATGTTCTCAAAAAGATGACCTTCAGGATCTTCAGGATGATTCGTCTAACCTGAAGAGTGCATCAGTGAAAACTGATTACGAAGTGGTTCCGAACGAGTTGATCGTTAAATTTAAAGACGATGTGAGCGCCGAAGCCCAAACTGCAGCATTGCTGAAAATCAATGGCAAGGTGAAAGAGAAAATACATACCAGTGCCATGAAAGATAAAGGCGATAAATTGGGTGTTTTATTGGTAAGCACTCCTCTTCAGGCATTTGATGCCATTACAAAATCCAAAGGATTGACCGAGGTTTTATACGCCGAACCCAATTACATTTTTCAGCACACGGCTGTTTCCAATGATACATACTATACCAACGGTTCATTGTGGGGCATGTATGGTGATGCAACTTCGCCTGCCAACCAATATGGGAGTCAGGCCGGGGAAGCATGGGCTGCAGGGAAAACCGGATCAGAAAATGTCTATATTGGAATTATCGACGAAGGCTACATGTACACCCATGAGGATCTTGCTGCCAATGCAGGAACTAATCCCGGAGAAATTGCAGGAAACGGCAAGGACGATGATGGAAACGGTTATGTTGATGATGTTTACGGTTGGGATTTCGCCAACAATGACAAAACTGTATTTGATGGAACCGCAGATGACCACGGTACTCACGTAGCTGGTACAATCGGTGGAGTTGGCGGCAACAGTATAGGAGTTGCCGGTGTTTGTTGGAATGTAAAACTGCTAAGTGCTAAATTTTTGGGTAGCAGAGGTGGAACTACTGCAAACGCAATTAAAGCAGTTGATTATTTTACAGATTTAAAAACACGCCACGGATTAAATTTGGTTGCTACAAATAATTCCTGGGGTGGGGGAGGCTTTTCTCAGGGATTACAAGATGCGATTGAAAGGGCAAATGCTGCAGGTATCCTATTCATTGCAGCAGCAGGTAATGATGGTTTAAATACTGAAACAAATACTAGTTATCCTTCCGGATATCCGAATGCGAATATTATTGCTGTTGCATCAATAACTTCTACCGGAGCATTATCCAGTTTTTCAAATTATGCTGTTACAAAAGTTGATTTAGGAGCGCCTGGTTCAGGAATTTATTCAACTCTACCAAAAAGTTCGAAAGGAAAAGTTGTTTCGGGTTATGGTTCTTATAGCGGTACCTCAATGGCAACTCCGCATGTTACCGGAGCGGCTGCACTATATGCTTCAACTCATCCAGGAGCAACTGCTGCTACTATTAAGTCTGTAATTCTTGGTTCTGTTGTTCCAACTTCTTCACTTGCTGGTAAATGTGTTACCGGCGGAAGATTAAATGTGAGTGGATTCTAATCTTCAATATTCTACAAATACAAAAGAGGCTGCTCCATCACGGAGCAGCCTCTTTTGTATGTAGCATTCTGCCAACTGTGACTGTAAACTGACCACTAATTCCTTTTTGCAGTCCAGTCAACCGCGCAGCCGATGTGTTCTTTTACTTTTGGATCCTGAAAAGCTTCGTGGGTATGCCCGAAAACAGTATAGAATGAACGTGTGTTGCCCATTTCCTGGTACCAGATTAGCGGGTGGTCACCCATTTTCCAGTTGTCGTCTTTCAGTGTTTTTTCATCCAGTGATGTTTCGTCCAATCTGGCCAGAACCTTCACTTTTGCCCTTGGATTTTCCTTGAAAGTGTACCATTCGTCGAATGTGCGATAAGTTTTCATACCCTTGAAAGGAGCCATTGTGGGGTGATCCGTATTTTCGAAAATCACCGTTCCGGTTTGTGCTTCAGGATGGGTTTTGAAAAATGCACCATTCAGTGTACCATACCATGCCCAATCGTATTCGCAATCGGCAGCGCCATGTATGCCGACAAATCCTTTGCCTGTGTTCATAAAAGCTTCAAAGTCTTTTTGCTGCTGATCGTTAAACACATCCAACGTAGGATTTAAAAATACCACCACATCAAATGTTTTCAGAAATTCCGGAGTAAACAAATCTGCATTTTCAGTGGCAGTCAGCACCCATTTTCGTTCCTGAGCCAGATCGCTCAGCATTTTTAATCCTGAAGAAATAGAAGTGTGACGAAAACCGGAAGTCTTGGAAAATACAAGTACGTTGATCTTTTTCTCCTGTGCAATTCCTGAAAATACAATGATCAGGAGAAGGCAAATTGCTGAAGTAATTTTTTTCATGTTTTGTCGTTTTAGTGAATTGGGTTATGACTGCAAATCTGATAAAAAATAATGGTTAAATTAGTTAACTTGCCTTCAAATTCAGAACAATAATTTTTCAAACCCGATTTTTCAAAAACCAAAAGTTGAATTAACGAATCACTAAGTTATGCGTTTTTACTTGATATTACAGTTAGCCATATTACTGATCTCCCAAACAGTAAACGGCAATATTTCTCCTGAAAAGGGAGTTTACGACGGTAAGATTGGAGACGATCAGGTTATTCTGGTAGTTGAAGAGACCAATTCAGAAAAAGTGAAAGGATTTTATGTGCTCAACCGAAACAGGGCTGTTGAAGAAAGGCATTCCTTTTCATTGGGAAAAACCGGTTCGAAATTGATTTTTCAATCCGACTTATACCTCGGAATCATGAAATCAACCAATATCAATTCCGATAATTTTTCAGGAACACTTTCTCTTCTGAACAAGAAAAAGCGTTTCTTTTTCTTTCGGCAAAAGGCTAGCTTGAATTTTGTTCGTCGTCCGGAATTAGTTGTAAAACCCACTGAACGTTACAAGGAGGAAATCTTTTCAGGTGTTGAAATTAAGAGCGATTTAATTTACGGAAGGGCCAGGGGGTACTGGACACGTTCGCCATACTCCGACGATCCGTACATTACCACTTTGAGCAAAGGATTGGTCAAGGCGTTCAATGATCCTGAAATGCTTGATTTGAAACTTGATATCTATTATCCAAAAACCGACATTTTTAAAAACCGGCCATTGGTAATGCTCATTCACGGAGGAGCATTTTACGTTGGCAGCAAGGAATCGGCTGCAGAACAGGCATTGGCAACTTCATTTGCCAAACGGGGCTATGTTGTGGCTTCAATTGATTACCGGCTGGGATTTAAATTAGTGTCAAGCGATATAGAGTTGAGCGGCTACCGGGCCGTTCAGGATGCGCATGCAGCGCTTCGGTATCTTTCGCACAACGCTAAAGGATTGGGAATTGACCCCAATCAGGTGTATGTTGGCGGAACCAGCGCTGGTGGTGTGGCTTCACTCAATGTAGCATTTATGGACAACGACGAGCGGCCTCAGCGTATTCAGCAAGCCACAAAAGAAGGACGGTTGACAAAGATTGAAGAATCAGGAAATAAATACACAGAAAAATTTAAAATTAAGGCAGTTGTCAATTTGTGGGGCGCTGTTGCTGATTTGAATATTATCGACAAGGACGAGAAAATCTCAGTTTTGTCGATACACGGTACCGCCGACGAAATTGTACCTTATGAAACTGATTATCCTTTCAAAAATGCAATGATTTTGAACCGGTTGATGGTAGATAAAATGTATGGTTCGAAATTAATTCACGACTGGTTGAAAATTCTCGGACACCGGAACAAACTGGTTACGCTCGACGGACTTGGCCATGAGCCGCAACTTGACAACTATAAAACACTGAATCAATGGATGGATACGATTACCAGCCATGGTGCACGCTTTATATATGAAGAAACTGCTCCTGAAATTGTATTGCCGCCCAACCAGCTTACCATTTCTGAAAATGCTGCGCTTAAACCTTTCTATTATGAAGTCAAAAATGGTTCGTTGGTTCAGATTTCAGTAACTGGCGGCGTTAAAGTAAAAGCCGATCCAACTGATCCATCGGTAATCTGGATAAAAACTGCGGAGAATAAACAACTCACTTTTCTTACAACCAATAAGTTTGAAGCCTGGAATGAAAAGAAATTTCGGGTTATGGTTTCGAGATAATTTTGAACAATAATTTGTGGGGAACAGTTTATAAATGACGGGAGACCTAAGTCGGAAGACCGAAGTAACAATCACCAAATATTAATTGCTGATCAAGCGGAAAGTCTTTGAAGTGACGTTAATTTTTAGCGGTTGGTATAAAAACAAAAAGGCAGAACCTCTGTCCTGCCTTTTCTCTCTTAAACTAACTAACCTAACTAAACCTAAACTTATGAAAAAAAATGTACCACAAAGATAAGCCCCGGGAATGATATTCAGGTAAAATAATTCTTAAATGATGTTAAAGAAATTGTGACCAGTTGTTAATGATTGGTAATAACAAAAAAGAGGTTGCCAAAACTGACAACCTCTTCAAAGATTAAAGAATAAATATGCTTAAGCAAGAAAACTAAGCATGATACCGGCTGCAACTGCCGAACCGATAACTCCGGCTACGTTTGGTCCCATGGCATGCATGAGCAAGTGGTTGGTCTTATCGTATTCCAAACCTACAACCTGCGAAACGCGTGCGCTGTCGGGCACTGCCGAAACCCCGGCATTACCTATAAGCGGATTGATTTTATTGCCCTCTTTCAAAAACAGGTTAATGATTTTTACAAACATTACACCACCAAAAGTTGCAACTACGAACGACGCAGCGCCCAGGGCAAAGATGCCTATTGATTTCATAGTCAGGAAGGTGGTTGCCTGTGTTGAGGCTCCCACAGTCAAACCGATCAGGATGGTCACAATGTCGATCATCGGGCCTTTGGCGGTATCAGCCAAACGTTTGGTAACGCCACTTTCTTTTAGCAGGTTTCCGAAGAATAGCATACCTAAAAGCGGAAGACCGCTGGGGACAATAAAGGTGGTGAGCAACATACCGGCAATGGCAAAGATTACTTTTTCAGTCTTCGAAACCGCACGTGGAGGTTTCATGCGGATCAATCGTTCTTTACTATTAGTTAGCAGTTTCATTACCGGAGGTTGAATAACCGGAACAAGCGCCATATACGAATAAGCAGCAATAGCAATAGCGCCCATTAAATCCGGAGCGAGTTTCGATGAAAGGAAGATCGCAGTTGGTCCGTCGGCACCACCAATAATGGCGATTGCACCGGCTTCTGTTGGACTAAAGCCAAGAGCAAGAGCCAGGCAGTATGCACCAAAAATACCTAATTGTGCAGCTGCTCCAATCAAAATGAGTTTCGGGTTCGAAATCAGGGCAGAAAAGTCAGTCATGGCGCCAATCCCGAGGAAGATCAGTGGAGGATATATCCCCTGAAGTACTCCAAAATAGAGGTAATTCAATACGCTGCCAGATTCGTAAACACCAATCTGATAACCCGGTGCAAAAGCAACATTTCCAACCAAAATACCAAAGCCGATGGGGATCAGTAACATCGGTTCAAATTCTTTCGCAATCGCCAGATAGATAAATACCAATCCAACACAGATCATGATCACGTGGCCAACGGTCATATTCGCAAAAGCGGTAAATTGGAGGAATTGCGCTAAGTGTTCAATAATAAAATCAAAGAAATTACCCATGTCTTAGTCTCCTATTATTATTAAGACATCTCCTTCCATTACGCTGTCGCCTTTGTATTTCAGGATAGATACCACCTTACCGGCTTTGTCGGCTTCAATATTGTTTTCCATTTTCATTGCTTCAAGCATCAGTAGTTTTTGTCCCATCTTAACGGTATCACCCTCACGCACAAACATTTCAAGTATTACTCCGGGTAGCGGAGAATGAATACTGCCGGTGCCTTTAGGCGCTGAAGGACTGCTTGTTTTTGCCACAGAAGGGTGACTGTCGGTAGATGGAACTACCGTTTGGCGAACCAGTTTTGGTGTTTTAACGGCTTTCATGGTTTTGTCAACTTCAACTTTATACAAAGTACCGTTTACTTCAACTTCGGCATAATTGTCTTCAACATTGAGAATCGTAGTCTCGTATTGATTGCCGTTTATGATAAATTTGAATCTTTTCATTTTAAATTTAATTAACGCGGTGATTTTCTAAGTGTATAAATTTTTGAACTCCATGGAGAATAGTTTCTTGATACTTTATGTATGGTCAAAACTGTATTTTCTTCATCGTGAAATTCGCTTTGGTACATATATAAAGCCATTGCAATCGCGGCATTTACTTCACCCGACATTTCTTCTTCCGAATGTTTAACAGAAGTACTAACTGCACTGGTTGCAGGTTTGTTTGACGAAGTTGCTCTCCTGATAAAGAACCGTCCCATGTTTTTGTAAATGATGAACAACATTGACAAAGCAGAAAATACTACAAACATAGCAATCATCGTCATACCAATGCCGTAAGGGTCAAATTCAACAAAACTTTCACCAGCCGATTTCTTCTTGGTGTAATCGTTGTTGGCACCCGGAGTCGATTTTTCCAGATAAACCCATTCTGTACTTTCGTTGGTTGGTCTTCCGTAAGTAACATCAGGTTTATGTTCTGAAGGGAGGTCAACTTTGTCAACAAGCGTTTTTCCATCTGCATTAAACAGTGCAATTGTTCTTGAATTTTTCAGATCAAAGTTCAGGTGGAAAATACCACGTGTCGGTTGATTGTCAGCCCAAAAAACTATGTAATTTCTTGATGGTATTTGGGTTGCCGGATCACCTGTCGGAATCCAGTATTTGGTGGGATTGCTGAGATCGTCAGTCAGATAACATCCTCCGATATTGACCGTGTTATAGGCTGAGTTGAATATTTCAATCCATGCCGTGTGCATACCGAAATCGTCCACCGAATTTGAATCGTTCAGTACCAGTATTTCATTCAATTTTAAGTCGCTGGCATTTTGAGCCCTGGCAATTCTGGCGCCTGCAACAATCAAAATTAGAACAGCAATTCCGGATAAAAAACATTTAATGCTTCGTTGCATGATCGTTGTTTATAATGGAATATTGGAGTGTTTCTTGGCTGGCATTACGTCTTTTTTAGTTGCCAGCGCCTGAAGTGCGCGGATAATCCGGAAACGTGTATTGCGCGGCTCAATTACATCATCAATGTAACCGTATTGTGCGGCGTTGTATGGGTTCGCGAATTTGTCTTTGTACTCTTCTTCTGCTTGTGCAACGTATGCCAAACGTTCTGTTTCATCTTCAATTGCAGCAATCTTTTTGTTCCTGAGAACTTCGATGGCTCCTTTTGGTCCCATCACTGCAATTTCGCCGGTTGGCCAAGAGTAGTTAATGTCGCCACGCAAGTGTTTCGAACTCATTACGCAATATGCGCCACCGTATGATTTGCGGAGGATAACAGTTATTTTTGGTACAGTTGCTTCACCATAAGCGAACAACAATTTTGCACCATGAATAATGATACCGCCGTATTCCTGAGCTGTTCCGGGAAGGAATCCGGGAACATCAACCAAAGTTACAATCGGAATATTAAATGCATCGCAGAAACGAACAAAACGGGCTGCTTTACGTGATGCATTTATATCGAGCACACCTGCAAGATAGCAAGGCTGATTGGCAACAATGCCTGTTGAAATACCATTAAAACGGACAAAGCCTATCACGATATTCTGAGCGTAGTTGCGGTGAACTTCAAGAAATTCGTTGTGGTCAACTATTGAATGAATTACATCTTTAACATCGTAAGGTTTGTTCGGATTATCAGGAATTACGGTGTTGAGTGAATCTTCCAAACGGTCAATCGGATCGTCGCAAGGAATCAATGGTGCATCTTCCAGGTTGTTTTGTGGTAGATAACTTAACAGCTTGCGGATTAAAGAAATACCTTCCTGTTCGTCTTCAGCAACAAAGTGTGTTACTCCTGATTTTGAACCGTGAACCGATGCTCCACCAAGTTGTTCGTCGGTTACCACTTCGCCGGTAACTGTTTTTACCACTTTTGGTCCGGTTACAAACATGTAACTGGTATTTTTGCTCATGATGATAAAATCGGTCAACGCTGGTGAATAAACAGCGCCACCGGCACAAGGTCCGAAAATTGCCGAGATCTGCGGAACAACTCCCGAAGCCATGATATTGCGTTCGAATATTTCAGCATATCCGGCCAAAGCAGTCACACCCTCCTGAATACGCGCGCCGCCCGAGTCGTTGATGCCAATAACAGGAGCTCCCACTTTCATAGCCATGTCCATCACTTTGCAGATTTTCAATGCATAAGTTTCAGACAATGAACCTCCGAAAACGGTAAAGTCCTGAGCGTATAAATACACAACACGTCCGTCAATGGTTCCCTGACCTGTAACAACACCATCGCCCAGAAATTTTGTTTTTTCCATGCCGAAGTTGTCGCAACGGTGGGTCACGAACATGTCGTATTCTTCGAAACTACCTTCATCGAGCAACAGTTCGATGCGTTCGCGGGCAGTTAATTTGCCCTTTGCGTGCTGAGCTTCAATTCTTTTTTCTCCACCTCCGAGTTTTGCTTCAACGCGCAGGTCAATGAGTTTTTTTATTTTGTCTTGATTGTTCATATTATATAAAGTAAGTTGTGTTTGATTATTTGTCAGAGCAAAGTTCAGTCAATACGCCGAGTGTTGATTTTGGATGAAGAAAACCGATGGTAAGTCCTTCAGCACCTTTTCGTCCGGTTTTATCAATTACCTGAACGCCTTTTGCAGCAACATCATTCAATGCTTCGTTTACATTGTCAACAGCAAAAGCAAGGTGGTGTACTCCCGGGCCTTTTTTTTCGATGAATTTACCAATTGGTCCCTCAGGATCGGTCGATTCCAGAAGTTCAATTTTAGTTTGGCCAACTTTAAAGAAAGCGGTTTTAACTTTCTGGTCTGCTACTTCTTCAACAGCATAGCATTTCAGTCCCAAAACATTTTCATAATAAGGAATGGCTTCTTCCAGATTGGTTACAGCTATTCCAATGTGTTCGATATGTGATATTTCCATTTTGTATAAGTATTTAATGAATAAGGAATATTCTTGTTTTAAACAGGTGTTTTTTTCGAGCTGCGAAAGTACGGATACATTCTATCTTTTTAAACAGATTGCTCAATTATTCGAAGATTGGAATGTGTGTTTTGCAGCAGTCTCTATTATTTGTAAAGAAAAAAGGCAGATTTTGAGGCCTGCCTTTTCTAAATTTATTTTTATATTTTGCGACTATCTCTTACAAAATGGAAATGTGAGCCATAACGTTCGAAAGCTGCTTTTTCCAACGATTCCCTGTGTGCCGGATGGGCAACTGAAATCAGTAAGCGTGCGCGTTCCTGCAATGTTTTTCCGTAAAGATTCACTGCACCATGTTCGGTAACTACCCAGTGGATATCGGCACGTGTACTTACCACGCCCGATCCTTCAATCAATGTCGGACTAATTTTAGATATGCCTTTTGCGGTTACAGATGGCAGTGCAATAATTGGTTTTCCACCTTTTGAATGTCCTGCACCACGAATAAAGTCGATCTGACCGCCAACTCCTGAATAATGTTTGGTTCCAATAGAGTCTGCGCAAACCTGG
>JAUYEQ010000311.1 GCA_030691295.1 Bacteroidota bacterium | reverse complement strand
CTTTATATCAATTCCGCGACTTAAAACATCGGTAGCAACCAACACACGGGTACGTTTCGACCGGAAACGCATAACAACATCTTCCCGCTCCTTCTGTTCCAGATCTGACGAAATTCCTTCAACAACATTTCCGGCACGTTTCAGGTTTTTCACTATTTCATTCACCTTTCGCTTCGTTGAACTAAATACCAGGATACTGTCCAAATCAGGTTTGTTCGAGATCAAACTGTTGATTACAGCAATTTTCTGGTTTTCGTGAACAACATACGCCGCCTGCAAAACGCCTTCAGCAGGTTTGGAAATGGAGGTACTGAATTCTACCGGATTCCTTAATATTTTTGAAGCAAGTTCCCTGATCTTTTGCGGCATTGTTGCCGAGAACATCAATGTTTGCCTGTCTTCAGGAACATAACTGAGAATGCGCATGATATCGTCATAAAAACCAATATCGAGCATACGATCGGCTTCATCGAGCACTACATGTTTGATCTTATCAAATCGAACATAACCAAGATTCAGGTGCGAAATCAATTTCCCCGGAGTAGCAACTATGATGTTGGTGCCTTTTGTAAGCGCTTTGCATTCAGCATCCCAATCAGCACCATCGCGCCCACCATAAACGGTAATTGAATTGATGTTCAGGAAATATGAAAACCCCTGTATTTGCTGGTTAATCTGGATTGCAAGTTCGCGGGTCGGAACAATGATGAGTGTGCTCAAATTATGATTGTCTTCCACTGCCAGATGATCCAGAATTGGCAAAACAAACGCAGCTGTTTTACCTGTGCCGGTTTGTGCGCACGCAAGAATATCGTCGCCTTTTAATATCGAAGGAATTGTAAGCTCTTGTATATCTGAAGCTTTCTCGTAGCCCATGTACGAAATTGCTTCCAGAATTTTATCGTTCAACCCAAATTCATCAAATGTCATATTGTCTATTTGTATTAATTCATTCTATTTTGCAATAGAAGCGCAAAAGTACAAAAACTTTGGCAACAATATTTCGTGTATTATTACGCTAAAAACAATTCAATTTGTATTTTTGTGCCTCTTTAAAAATAAGATAAACAAAACTATCACTTTAAATATTCTGATATGGGAAGAGCGTTCGAATACCGAAGAGCAACCAAAGAGAAACGTTGGGATAAAATGTCGCGTACATTTCCCAAATTAGGAAAAGCCATCACTGTTGCTGCCCGTGAAGGGGTACCGGATCCGGATATGAATTCAAAACTTCGCACCGCGATACAAAATGCGAAGGCACAAAATATGCCGAAAGACAACATCGATGCAGCCATTAAACGAGCATCAGGTAAGGATGCAGAAAATTTTGTGGAAATCAACTATGAAGGAAAAGGCCCGCATGGAGTGTTGATTTTTGTTGAGTGTGCTACCGATAATCCTACACGGACTGTCGCAAATGTGAAAATGTATTACAACAAAGCCGGAGGTGCATTGGTGCCGACTGGTTCACTCGAATTCATGTTTTCGCGCAAAGCAGTTTTTGAATTTCAGAAAAAAGACGGAATGAACATCGAAGATCTTGAACTGGAATTAATTGACGCCGGACTGGAGGAAATTGAAGAAAACGAAGGAATTATTTATGCTTCAGGGGATTACACTAACTTTGGAACTTTAATGCAAGCACTCGAATCGTTAAAAATTGAAATTACCAAAGCCAATTTACAGAGAATCCCCAATACACCGGTTGAATTTACCGAAGAACAATTGGTTGACATCGAAAAGATGATCGACAAAATTGAAGATGACGATGACATTCAATCTGTTTTCACAAATATTGCCTAAAAAAAAAGCGCTGATGAGCAAACGTGAACTCAGAAAATATCTGAAAGACTTAACCAAAGAGCAACTGGAAGATCAAATTATCGACTTGTACAGCCGGTTCGGAAATGTTAAGGAATATTATGATTTCGCGTTCAATCCCAATGAGAGCAAACTTACTGAACAATGCCGCTTTCAGATTAGCAAAGAATATTATCCCATTGGCAGCCGAAAAGCAAAAATGCGCCGATCGGTTGCCCAAAAATGGATTAAAAAACTTATTTCGCTGGATGCTGATGCTTCGTTGCTGGCCGATGTGATGTTTTTCAATATCGAAATAGCTCAATCATTTGCAGGAGAACACATTATTCGTCAGGAAACATTTTTCACAAGCATGTACAAATCGTTTGATGAAGCGCTTCGGTTCGTTTCCGAAAAAGGTATTTTGACTGAATTCAGAGGTCGAATAGAAAAAATTGCCGGAGATGCCTGGGATCAGAAATGGCCAAACCGAAATGCATTTGAGGACATCGCTGATATGTATCTTCAGTAATCTGATTCCAAAAACTTAATCATTTCAACAATGCTTTCCTGATTTTCATATTTCACATCATTTTTCTTCAGGTAGGCCTTGCATAAATTCTCTTTTTCACCAAACAATTTCGACAGTTGCCGAATGCTTAAAAACTTGTTCTCTTTTCCATCCTTTTTCAGCCAATAATCTATGAATGGCCTGGTTTCATATCCTTCAGGTAATTTCAGTTCGTAAACCTGACCACCCGAAAAATACGATGAATAAGTCGTAGTAGCTGATGTTTGGGAAGTTCCATCATAGGCTGCCGGTTTTCCAGGATCTTTCACATTGCATTTGTGCTCGGCATACAAAGCATATTTTGATTGGTAAACAAGTTCTACAAATTTTTTATTTAGCGGAAAGAATTTTCTGCCTTGAATGTAAACTGTATCCACCAGTTCCAATTGACCAAGCGCCAGTTTTGTGCCTTTATTTTCAAAAATCATTTCTTCTGTCAACGAATTATAATTTAGCAAGGCCTCATTTTTTACGCCTGTTTTCATTAATACAACCCCCTGTGTAAATCCAGGGAAAAGGTAATGCGACAATTCCACAACTTTCATCTGAGAATAGCCTGACACAGCAAAAACACTCATAATCAACAAGTAAAAAATTCGTTTCATGGTAAAAGTCCTTTGTTTAATGATGATTTAAGAATCTGTAAAATTATATAAAATCCAAAGTTATAATTAGTTTGAAATTATTCCTGAATTTAATGAGGAGGTTTTAAGATTTTTTTTAGTTTTGCACACACAAAATTTGAATGCCCAGATGGTGAAATTGGTAGACACGCCAGCTTGAGGGGCTGGTGCCGGTTACGGTGTGCAAGTTCGAGTCTTGTTCTGGGCACCAAAGTAGTAGTCAAATTAGATCAAAAGCGCTTAAATTCAACGATTTAAGCGCTTTTATTTTTAGCTGAAACATCAAAAAACTTCATCAAAAGTCACGTTTAAAGGGGCAAAATCGAGACCATGACTTTTAGGACTGTTTATGGTCGCGGCAAACTCTGCAACTAATTGAATGAATACATTTTAATTGATTCATTTTGACTCATTTTGGTGCTTTTTTAAACGCCTTAAATGAGGTATTTTTAATCGGTTGCCGAGACCATTTTTGATTTATTATTAAACAGACATGCCATGAAGATTGTAATTAATTTCTTGTTAAGGAGATTAAAAATGAAACCATCAAACCGGAAAAACTGCATTCAGCAACTTTTGTGAAAAAGTGCGCATTTGTTTACTCCACTACCTGAGCTTTGAATACATTTGCAGCATAAACGGGAAGGTTCAGAAAGTTGAAATGCCACCCGGTAAAACGTTATTCGATGTAGAT
>JAUYEQ010000310.1 GCA_030691295.1 Bacteroidota bacterium | reverse complement strand
ATGTCCGTTCGCTAAAGCGGAACGGCAAAGGATAGTAGCTACGATAATCAAAGCGCTATCCTTTGCCGTCTGGCTTCAGCCGACGGACATCATTTTTATTTTATGAAACCGCCTTCAGAACAAATCCCCATTTATAGCTTGCATAATTTCAGCTCTCCTGAACGGAAGAGCCAGCAGTTTCAGGTGGAGGTGTTTGATGCGAAACGGCATTTCAGTGTAAAATACCCGCACCGCCACGATTTTTTTGAAGTTCTGTATCTCCTGAAGGGTTCCGGCTATCATGTGATTGACAGCAACAAATACGAAATTAAGCCGCCTTGCGTGTTTTTTATGTCTCCGGGTCAGGCACATAAACTGGAGTTTTCGCACGATATCGAAGGTTTCATCTTTATTTTTACTGCCGATTTTTATTTGCTCAACCGCAGCGATCAAAACAGCCTGATTGAATTTCCTTTCTTCTATACCGTTCAGCAGGATAATCCGCCTTTGCAGCTTGCAAGTCAGGAGGATATTTTATTTCTCGAACGTTTGTTCCTCCAGGGTATTTCAGAGCTGGAGAATGCAGAGTCGCATTCCTTCGAAATGTTGAGGTCGATTCTTGATCTGATTTTAACAACCTGTTCTTCGCGTTATAAAACCAGTGAAAATAGCATCAGTAAAGGTAAAGGACATATTTTGGTGAAACGCTTTTATCAGTTGGTGGAAGAAAACTATCTAAAAAAACTATCGTTGGGCGATTATGCCGATTTGCTTATGGTAACGCCCAATCATCTGACACAAACAGTGAAGCAATTCACGGGAAAAACTTCCACACAGGTCATAAAGCAAAAGCAAATTCTCGAAATTAAACGGTTGTTGGTGCATACCAATTTAAATGTGACCGAAATTGCCACTCAGCTTAATTTTGACGATCAGTCGTATTTTACCAAATTTTTCAAGCGCGAAACCGAACTGACCCCGCTCCAGTATCGTTCCCATTCTTCAGGATTATAAGTAAAATTACCTTGATAGAGTCAGTTGTAAACATTTGGTTCTGAATATTGTTTCCAGAAATTGAAATGGGTGAAAAATGCTAATCCATGAAAAGTACCTAAAATAGTTATTTTTTTACTCTGGAATTTCATGAATATTCTATTGCTTTGTATCATCAGAAAGAATTATAAACACAATAAACACAAAAAAATGGCAAATTATTTTAATTCAATTCCACTTCGTGTTCAACTCGAACAGTTGGGCAAATGTGACTTTATGGACCAGTCAGAATTTGTTGATGGTGTAAAAAAGTTAATCGGAAAAAAAATTGTTGTTTTGGGCTGTGGCGCCCAGGGTTTGGCGCAAGGACTTAACATGCGCGATAGTGGTTTGGATATTTCGTATGCATTGCGCGAAATTGAAATTACCGAAAAACACATTTCGTATGTGAACGCAACCGAAAACAAATTCAAAGTTGGAACTTTCAGTGAGTTGATCCCGACTGCCGATCTGGTTTTGAACCTGACACCGGATAAATACCACACCGCTGTTGTAAATGCAGCAATGCCCCTGATGAAAAAAGGCGCCTGCCTTTCGTATTCACACGGTTTCAATATTGTTGAAGAAGGCATTCAGATTCGTCCGGACCTTACTGTAATCATGGTGGCTCCAAAATCACCTGCTTCGGAAGTTCGTGCCGAATATTTACGCGGATTTGGTGTTCCGACACTTATCGCAGTTCACCGCGAAAACGACCCGAATGGCGAAGGTCTTGAAATAGCCAAAGCATATTGCGCCGGAACAGGTGGACACAAAGCAGGCGTATTGCATTCGTCGTTTGTTGCCGAGGTAAAATCGGATTTGATGGGTGAGCAAACCATCCTTTGCGGTGTATTACAATCTGCTTCTATCCTGATGTTCAATAAAATGATTGAAAAAGGAATTGAAGCCGGTTATGCTTCCAAATTTATCCAATACGGATGGGAAGTAACTACAGAAGCTTTGAAATTAGGCGGTATCACCAACATGATGGATCGTCTTTCAAATCCTGCAAAAATTGAAGCATTCAAACTGGCTGGCGAATTAAAAGTAATTATGCGCCCATTGTTCGAAAAACACATGGACAATATCATGTCAGGTGTGTTCTCGTCAACCATGATGGAAGACTGGAAAGCTGGCGATAAAAACCTTTTGGCGTGGAGAGCCGCAACTGGCGAAACTGCTTTCGAAAAAACACCTGCCGGCGATATGAAAATTACCGAACAGGAATATTTCGACAATGGTACCTTGATGGTTGCTTTTGTAAAAGCAGGTGTTGAATTGGCGTTCGAGGTAATGACTGAAACCGGAATCAAAGCCGAATCGGCCTATTACGAATCATTGCACGAAACTCCGCTGATTGCCAATACAATTGCCCGCAAAAAATTGTTCGAAATGAACCGTGTAATTTCTGACACTGCTGAATATGGCTGTTATTTGTTCGATCATGCCTGCAAGCCACTTTTGGCCGATTTCATGAAGAAAATCGACACCAAAGTGATCGGCAAAAACTTCAACGAAGGAATTGACAATCATGTTGACAATATTGAATTGGTTAAAATCAACGAACAAATCCGTTACCACGAAGTTGAAATAGTTGGCGAAGAATTGCGTGAAGCCATGGAAGCCATGGAAGCCATTATCTAAGAATTGAATCTCTAATAAGCATATAGAAAGCCTCGTTGAAAAGCGGGGCTTTTTTTGTTACATGGAAAACCCATAATTGAGTTTCAATTTTTACCTTTGTACAACAGCTTAAATATCATCGGGATAAAGATATGGAAACGAATAACCAGATATGGAATAAAGTTGAATCGTTGGTAAAAGAATACAACGATTTAAATATCAGTGATTCTATTGATTACAATAGATTTTACCTGTATTCAATTATTTCCCATTCCACTGCCATTGAGGGATCGACCCTGACCGAAATTGAAACACAGATTTTGTTGGATGATGGATTAACAGCAAAAGGCAAACCTATGATTCATCACCTAATGAATCAGGATTTGAGAGATGCCTATAACTTTGCATTTGAGGCCGCGATGAAAAAAATGCCTGTAACTCCAGAGCTTCTTAAACAGCTAAGTTCTTTGGTAATGAAATCAACCGGGAGTGTTTATAATGGGATTTCAGGACAATGGGATAGTTCAAAAGGTGATTTTCGTTTGCATGGAGTTACGGTTGGTACAGGCGGTAAGTCGTATGTAAATTTCAAAAAAGTTCCTGAATTAACTGATCAGATTTGTGCTGAGATTAATAAAAGGCTTGTGCAGGTCGGTACCCTGAAAGAAATATTAACCTTAAGTTTTGATGCTCATTTAAATCTGGTAACCATTCATCCATGGGGTGATGGAAATGGAAGGATGGCAAGGCTGATAATGAATTATATTCAATTATTTTATCGACAGATACCCTCCAAAATTTTCAGGGAAGATAAAGCTGAATATATTCTTTCACTCCGGAATTCACAGGATTCCAACAATCCCGAAGCTTTCAGGAATTTTATGTTAGAGCAGCAGATAAAAATGCTGAACGAAGAAATTTTGAACTTCAGACAAACGCAGAAAAAGGGATTTAACTTTATGTTTTAATTCTACAATTTTCTTAACTCAACCAGCACTTCTTCAATCTTTTTTGTGGCTTCGGTTTGGCTGCCCGAAAAATTATTCAGCATGATGGCAAATGACAGTTCTCGTCCTGAGATGGTCGTCAGAT
>JAUYEQ010000303.1 GCA_030691295.1 Bacteroidota bacterium | reverse complement strand
ATCTGAGCGTGGATGGAACGGTTAACGGCAAACAATTCGACGGAAAAGCAAAGCTTGACGATGAAAATGCGGACATCAATTTCGATGGAATGGTGAATCTAAACACTGGTCAGGAACAATATAAATTTAAGCTGAACGTACTGGGTGCCGACCTCAAAAAACTAAAATTAACCGAAGCCGATGTGCAGATAAGTTTTATTTCGGCAGCCGATTTAAAAGGCGGATCGGTTGACAAGATGAACGGAACTGCCGGAATCAACAAAATTATTGTTGCCCGCGGAGGAAAAAAATACTTGCTCGATTCGTTTTTAACTGCTTCGGTAAACGAACCCAACAAAAGTGAAATCAATGTCAGCAGCGCGCTGATCGACATCAAATATTCAGGCACGGTCTCTCCTATCGCCCTGCCGGCATTGCTCAATCAATTCATAAACAATTATTTTCCGGTATCCGATTCAATACAGCAGGTAAAGAAAACCGACCAGTCGAATTTCAATTTCGAGATACAATTTCACAACCATCCCATTCTCTCGAAAGTGCTTTTGCCTGAACTGCTGGAATTCGAACCGGGAATCATTAAGGGAAGTTTCGACAGTCAGAAAAGCGAACTGAAGCTGAATGCATCAATGAAAAAAATTGTTTACGGAACGACAGAAATTAAAGATTTTGTAGTGGATGTAAATTCAGACAACACAGCTCTGAATTACAAATTTTCAAGCGCTGCCATTTCGAACTCACAAATAAGCCTGGACAATTTTTCGCTGGATGGAAAACTTGCAGACAACATACTGTTTGCAAATGTCTCCTCAACCGATGGCAAAAAGAAGAAGCTGCTGATGATGTCGCAGATGACAAAGAACAATGGAAATTACAAGCTGACACTCGATCCGAAAGAATTTTATCTGGTGAACAAACAATGGAACATTGCTGCTGATAATTCAATTGAATTTGGAGATCAGGGATTCAGGATACACAAATTTTTCTTTGATCATGCCGAAAGTCAAATTAACGTCGCCTCGGTTCACGATCGGTTCAACGATGACCTGATCGTTGAGATCATCAATTTCAGGCTCGACGACATTTCAGGAATAATTGAAAAAGATACCGCCATGTTGAAGGGAACTGTTGACGGAAGCGTAATGCTTAAACGGGTTGCCGAATCGTATGGATTAATCTCGGATATAGAAATCAATAACCTGATTGTCAAAGAAGTTCCAATCGGTAATTTATCGTTACAGGCAGAGCGGTCGGGAGCAAATAAATTCGATATTGACGTGACTTTATCAGGCCCTGATAACAATCTTACCGTAAACGGCAATTTCATCCCGGATGGCGTTGCGAATGCGATCAACATAAAAACTGAAATTCAATCGCTTTCGATGAAAACCATTGAAGCTTTTTCGATGGGTCAGATTAGCGAAGCTGACGGAACGCTCACCGGAAATTTTTCAGTTAAAGGTACAACTGCAGCGCCTGAACTTACAGGCGAACTGGTTTTCAACAATGCGTTCATGAAACCTTCCTTCCTGAACAACCGTCTGGAAATTAAAAACGAAACGATTCAACTGAAGAAGGATGGAATCTATTTCGATTCCTTTACCATGTTGGATGGCAATCAGAATACGGCGATCATTGATGGTTCTGTTCAGATGAATCAATTCTCTGATTTTATATTTTCGTTACAGGTCAATACCAACGATTTTTTGTTGTTCAACACAACAGCAAAAAATAACAAAGAATTCTTTGGGCGGATGGTTGTTGATAGCAAAATAAATGTAACCGGGCCAATGAGCCTTCCTGTTGTAAACGCAAGGGTGACGATGAAAAAAGGCTCGAACTTCACATTTTCAGTTCCTGAAGACAAACTGACCACCGACAAAGGGGAAGGCGTGGTTGAATTCGTAGATAAAATGAAATTTCACCCGATTTTAACCAGGGGCGATAGAAAAGGTGGACAAACAACCGGTACAACTGGTTACGATATTTCCTCCATTATTGAAATCGACAAGGAAGCGACGCTCCGTTTGTTAATGGATCCGGCTTCGACTGACTCGTTGGTAGTCCGGGGCGATGCTGCATTAAGTTTCACCATGGATCAAAGCGGAAAAATGAGCCTTACCGGCGCCTACAATTTAAGTGACGGAAGTTACCTGGTTTCGTTGGAATCGGTTATTAAAAAGAAATTTGCAATTAATTCCGGAAGTACAATTATCTGGAACGGTGATCCGATGGATGCCAATATATCGATCGATGCAATTTATACCGTTCGGGCTTCGCCAATCGACCTTGTAGCCGATCAGATATCAGGATTGAGTGATGTTGACAAGGGCGGCTATAAACAGCGATACCCATTTTTGGTTTTGCTGAAACTTCGTGGCGAAATTTTACATCCGCAAATTAGTTTCGAAATACAATTATCGCCCGAAGACAAAGGAATATTGGGTGGCGCTGTGAATCAGAAACTAAACATGCTGAATGTAGATGAATCGGCATTGAACAAACAGGTTTTTGCTTTGCTGGTATTGGGACGGTTTACTCAGGAAAATCCTTTTCAAACCGAATCTGCCGGTGGAACTTCCACCATCATCCGGTCAACGGTAAGTAAATTTTTATCTGCGCAATTGAATCAGCTGAGCTCAAAAATGATTCCCGGAGTGGAGTTGAATTTTGACATACAATCTTACGACGATTATCAGACCGGGTCGGCAAAAGGAAGAACGGAAGTGGAGATTGGTGTCAAGAAACAACTTTTTAATGAACGATTGTCGGTAGAATTGGGTGGTTCAGTTGATGTTGAAGGAGATCAGGCCAAACAAAATACGGCAAGCGAAATTACCAGTGATGTAACCATCGAATATAAACTGAACAAGGATGGCACTTTCAGAATGAAAGGTTTCCGGCACAATCAGTACGAAGGCGCCATTGAAGGACAATTGGTAGAAACCGGGGTAGGTTTGGTTTATGTGCGCGATTTCAATAGCTGGCGGAGATTTTTCAAGCCGTATAGAAGAAAAACAGAACCGGTTGTTGAACCAGAAAAGGGAAAATAAGAGGCAGGCTTATTCTTTGCCGTCTGCTTCAGACTTCGGCGTAAGCTCAGTCGAACGCTGACGGACAGATTGGCAAGTATAGTTAATGGCTTTAGCCACATACTGTTGGGCTAAAGCCCGGAATCGCTTCTCATCTGCAGCCCGTTGCCTAAAGGCGAACGGCAAAGGATAATTGGTTTCTGGATTGACGATTGTGTTGCATAACCGAATGTTGAATTATTATATAGATTAGTTTCTTAATTATGAAACACTTAAACAAAATATTTCTGCTGATTTTAATTTCCCTCCTCATGGCAGCTTGCAGCGGTACACGGCATTTACCCGAAGGTGAAAAGCTTTATACCGGTGCGGAAATTAAACTGGAATCAGCTGAACACGTAAATAAAAAACAAATCAAAGCTGCGGCCGCAAGTGCTGTGCGCCCGCTGCCGAACAAAGGATTTTTTGGTATTCGACCTAAATTGTGGATGAACAATCTGGCCGGACCAGAGCCCAAGACCAAATTGGAGAAGTGGCTGAAGAAAACAGGCGAACCCCCTGTACTCATGAGTAGCGTTAAACCAAGTGTTACCGCCGAAATAATTGATGCCAGACTTTTTAACATGGGGATATTCAGGAGTTTTACTGAATACAAAACCGAAGATAAAAAGAATAGCGCCAAAGTAATTTACACCAGTCATTTGCACAAACCATACGTGGTTAAAGAGCTGCTTTATAATATTTCAGATGACAGTGTAAGTCGTTTAATTCTGCTGGAAAAAGACAAAACACTGATCAAGCCTGGTGACGATTATAATCTCGATGCCTTGAAAACCGAACGGATGCGAATCGACGCTTTCCTGAAGAACAAAGGCTATTTCTACTTCAATCCCGATCATTTGCTTTTCAAAGCCGATACTTCAAATATCAATCAGGATGTTTCATTCACATTGACCTTGAAAGACAGTATCCCGGTTGATGCCCTGACTGTTTATCACATCAACAATGTGCATGTCAATCAGAACTTTTCCTTGAATGAAAGACGATCACAAAATGCGCAAGACACGATTGGAGTAGGTGATATCGTATTTTTTGGGACGGAAGAACGAATGGCGATCAAACCAAAGGTACTTTCAAAATCAATTTACCTGCGAAAAAACGATGTCTTTTCAAGGCAAAACCACATCATCACCCTGAACCGTTTGATGTCGATGGGTAATTTTAAACTGGTACAGGTGAACTTTGCCGAAAACAATGATTCAGGGCCGGGATTGCTGGATGTAAATATCCTGATGACACCCATGCCCAAACGAACATTCAGGGCTGAAATTGATCTGGTTTCAAAATCGAATAATTACGCAGGACCGCGAATGAATATGAGTATCCTGAACAGAAATACATTTGGCGGGGCAGAATTGTTAAATCTCAATCTGGCCGGATCATTTGAAGCACAAATAGGTAACAAGAATGAAAATTTGTATTCCTATTCCTACAATCCACAGGTTGAACTGACATTTCCACGCTTTATTCTTCCGTTTAATATTAAAGGTTCGAGCAGTTTTTACGTTCCAAAAACACGATTATTACTCTCCTACAACTACTTAAAACGAGTTAATTATTTCGACATGCGTACTTTTAAGTTCGTATATGGTTTTAAGTGGAAAGAAAATATCAGGAA
>JAUYEQ010000295.1 GCA_030691295.1 Bacteroidota bacterium | reverse complement strand
GCCTATGGCGGTGGACTTCAGATTTTTGGGATTAAGAACGACCAGAACGTTCAATATTCTTATTCTGAATACAATACAAATTACACAAGCTACCGTATGGAAGAGGTAAATACAACAATTAACCGCGTACTTCTAAATTTCATTGTTGGGAAACAAATTACCAGGCACAAACCTTTTATCGTGGATTATTATCTTGGGGTTGGTTTCAGGTACAGTATGGATAAAAATATGGAACTGATGGAAACCTACAATCAAACATGGTTCGACAATGGCTACTCAGGTTCGCTATTGGTAGCCGGATTGAAGTTAGGTTTCAACTTCGAGAAATAAAAAATCACTTAAAAGTAGATTTCAGCCAGAATGTTTTCAAAAGGAACGCCCTTTGCAATAAGCAAATCGCGCACTTCAACCACCATCAAAGCTTTGCCGCAAAGAAAATATTTAATATCGGCAGGAAATTCAGTTATTTCCTGAAGGTATTGTGTAACCCGTCCGGGAAAAACATTGCACGATTGTTCATGCGAACAGCAACGAACATATCGGTTGCCCATTGCCCATTCGAGTTCATCTTCGAAGTAGAACTGATTGAGGTTTCGGGCGCCATGAATCAAGGTTTTATTTTCTGAAATTCCGGAGCGGAACATGCTGTAAAACGGAGCGATTCCGGTTCCGGTGGCAATCCACCATGCAGGTTTTTTGTTCTCGAGGAAACTGCCGTAAGGTTTGGTGGCCCAAATTTTCATTCCGGGAATCACTCCAGCCAGACGGGGCGTTAAAATACCATCTTCCTTAATGTTGAAAAGTACGCGGATTTCAGCTTCATCATTTCCGCTGCAAACACTGTAAATTCGTGGTGCAATAGCCTGATCGAGGGTGATCTTCACCACCATTCCGGGCTGAAATGCGCATGTCCGCTTCCAGGAAATCAGGTGTACTCCCGGCGATATTTCTTCGTTTCCGGTTACGGTAACTTCAGCAAGTTCAACGGGCTTCTTTTTATATTCTTCGGCTTTGGGCATGTTGATTTTTTCAGAATAACAAGTTTATCCAAATTAGGTTTAGATTCACCTTTTATGACAAAGAAAAAATCATTCCATATTATTATCAATAAATAGGTTCGTTTTTTCTAAATTTACCAATTCCAAGATTTAGTGTATTTATTTGGCTATTTTGGCTTTTTGAAGTTTAAGATAGAACGGAAGATTTATTGACAGATATCGAAAAACGCCTGAAACAGAAAACAGAAATTAAAGAATTGGTCCCCATTAAATGGAATATCGTATAAATGAGAGAACTAATAAATATCTATTGCGATGAAAGTTGTCATTTACAAAATGACAAGGAATCGGTTATGGCTTTAGGTGCTGTTTATTGCCCGGCAGCAAAAAAGGATGAAATATTCAACTGCATTGCTGAACTAAAAAAGAAACACAACTTAACTCCTAAGAACAAAAAAAATCCGAAAGACAACAGGGCATACTATGAAATGAAATGGAACAAAATTTCGAAAAGCAAAATCGCTTTTTTTAAAGATGTTATAGATTACTTTTTTGCTGACGACGACCTTTCGTTCCGGGTTTTGGTTGTACCTGATAAATCGAAACTCGATTATAAAGCCTATGGACATACGCATGATACCTTTTACTATAAAATGTATTTCGGTATGCTAAAAGCCATTCTCAATCCCGAATACGGCCACAATATTTACATCGACATTAAAGATACCCGAAGCACCGAAAAGGTACATAAGCTGGAAGAGGTACTGCGTAACGACAAATACGATTTTTCAAAAAGCATTATCAAAAAGGTACAACAGGTTCGCTCTCACGAGGTAGAATTGATACAATTGGCCGATTTACTTACCGGTGCCATTTCATATATTAATAGGGGCTTAAATACAAGCAGTGCCAAAAACGAAATAATTGAGCTAATCCGTCATCGTTCAAAGTATTCCTTGTTGAAATCAACACTTTTAAAGGAAAAGAAAATCAATATATTCATTTGGGAGCCTTCCCGTTACATTCATTTATTATGAGTACAGAAGCAACCTTAATCTTCCCTGAGCTACTGTATTTCACTGATTACAATGGTAATTTTGCGGAGTATTTCAAAGCGGTTTATGCTGTATTTGTAAACGAATTTATAAAGTCACAGCCCAAATACAACAATTTAAAAGTATCTGCTCCCAAATACCCATTGCAGGATGGAATTCACCGTACATTTTACCACATTACTCATGAAGGTGAAGATGAACAGGACAGAAAACCCGATATTAGAAGAATGGAACGGATACGTTTCCCTCGTTTCTTGATAATAAATTGTTCGCATCCCGAATTATTGGTTTGGAAAAATACCAGAAGAAAAGATACCCGTGTTTTGATTTTTAATGAAAAAGAAAGCTATTTAACGGTATTGACTGAAAGAGATGAGTATTATATGCTTTGGACAGCCTATTACGTTGATCAAACTCACAGTGTTCGGAAGTTGTTAAAGGAATACGACGCCTATATAAAAACCAAAACCGCTTAGGGTTACTAAACGGTCTCTTTACTCCTTTAACGCTTACAACCTTTCGGTTTGGTTACTGAGCTGGTGCAAATATACAAACATTTTTGATTTCACAAATATTTTCTAAGCGATGGTTGAAGCCAAAAAGAAAGACGATATGGAAGCCGTTCAAGTACAGGATAAAGCCAAAGCAGCATTAACCTACTGTACCAATGCAACCGAATACAGCCGGCAAATTAACGGCAAACTCTGGCGTTATGCACTTATCCCACACGATCAGGTAAAGCTAAACATGAGCCTGGCTTATTTATTAAAAACGTATGAAATAAAAGAGTAAATAAAATACCAACCAAGTTGGAAACTACAATGTAATGTGAACTTTTCGTTCAATTGTGAGGTTTAAAACATTCAGGAGAAACTTAAAAAAACCAAATGCCTATTTTTGCACCCCCATTGAAGCTACAATAAAAACATTGTAAATGAAGACATTAAAAGAAGATGCCCAATCGGTGGGCAATATACTGCTCGAAATTGGGGCAATGCTCATGAGTTCGGGCGCCAGCACCAACCGCACCCGGGTTACCCTTGAACGAATTGCCAAAGGACTTGGGTATGGTGTTGAACTACTGATTACCCAGCGCGCGCTGATGCTTACCATCATTGAAAAAGATCAGCAACATTTTTTCAGCCGGCTGAAACGCATTTCACCGCATGGTGTAAATTTCAGGATTGTGAGCGGAATTAGCCATTTAAGCTGGAACATAATGGAAGAAAATTGGACTGTCGCCCAAATAACGGAAGAACTTCAGTGTCTCAAATCGCTGCCGCATTATCCGCGATATGTAGTTTTGGGTTTTGTTGGATTGGCCGGCGCTGCCTTTTGCCACATTTTTGGCGGCGGAACAACTGAAATGGCTGTTGCTTTTGCTGCAACTATTGCCGGTTTATTTGTAAGGCAGGAAGCCACGAAAAAGAAATTCAATCCGTATCTCTGCGTATTTTTTGCAGCCTTTACCGCCTCATTATTTGCCGGACTGGCAGAATATTATCATGTTGGGCTGCAACCCGACAAAGCATTTGCCACATCGGTTCTGTTCCTGGTTCCGGGAGTACCGCTCATCAATTCGGTATCCGACCTGATGGATGGAAACATTCAAAACGGGATTGTTCGCGCAATGTATGGATTAATGATTGCATTTTCGATTGCAATGGGACTTTTCGCAGTAAAAATGATTTTAAACGTCTAAAATGGATATAATAGACATCTTTATCAAAAGTATATGGGCGGGAATTGCAGCCATTGGTTTCGCCATTCTGTTTAACGTTCCGCGCCGAACCATCTTTACGATCTGGACACTCGGATTTCTGGGTGGTCTGATAAAATTTTCCGTAATGCATTTTGATCTCGGAATCGTTTTCGCTTCGTTTCTTGGTGCTACAGCCATCGGGATTGCTAGTATTCAAACAGCACACATCAAGAAAAGCCCACCGCTTGTATTTTCTATTCCTGCTGTTATACCAATGGTTCCCGGCCTTTTTGCATACAAAATGATGCTCGGATTGATTGCACTTACCAGAATGGAAAATACCGATACCTACTTACAAAACTTGATTGAAACGGTAAACAACGGTGCAAAAATGATGTTTGTGCTGATTTCACTCGGAACAGGAGTAGCCATACCGATGCTTCTGTCAAGAAAAGAATCGATAAAAAAATCAAAATTCAATAAAAATAAAAAGCTGGTGGTTTAATTGCGGTGACGCATTGGCCTGTGCGAATGAATGTATTTCTGGTTTTTGCAGGCAACTCCTGATTCAGAAAAAGATTCGGCTGAGCTAAAAAGCGTCACATCGGTCATCCATGGCTCAATTTCCAGTTTTTGCTCCTTTAGGAATTGTGCCAGAAACTTTTCATCTGCTAACATCCATGCTTCAACTTCGAGGGCTTTTTCAGATTCAGCCAGATTGGATTCCGACCGTGCTTCCCAATATTCACTTTTAAGCATCCATGACTCAATGGTCAAACTTTTCTCTGCTTCTGAAACGACAATGGCACTGGTTTTAATTTTGTTGCCGGCTGTGGCATTGATAGTGGCTAAACCGAATATTCCCAGGGCAACGATTGCGATAAATGTTTTGAAATTTGTTTTCATGATTCTAATTTTTAATTATTGATTGTTTTAAATATTTTACTTTCACTAATAAGACTGACAAACAGGCAAATAGTTAATTCCAAATCAGTTAATTAAAAGGTAAAAATGTCTTAAAGAAATGTTAAAGGATTTTATATATAAAAAGAAAGAGCTACTCCCATTTGGTGTAGCTCTTTTAATATGCTGAAAATGCATATTTTTCAGGGTAGAAGATTAATTCCATAAGCTTTCATTTGTCATCCACGGTTCAACTTCAAGCGCTTCTTCTACCGCTATAGTGTCAATTGTCACTTCTTCAGCAGCCCAGTAGCTCTCTTCTGTCATCCACGATTCGATGGTCAACATTTCTTCTTTCTCCATAACAACTTCAGCGTTGACGATACTTTTGTTGTCGGCAGTTGCATTGATGTTGGTAAAACCAATAATTCCCAGTGCAGCCATTCCAATAATTGTTCTAATTTTCGTTTTCATTTTGTTCATCTTTTAATTGTTGTTTCTCCCGAGTCCCGGGATTGTTTTCTGTTCTACTTTGTTTTCACTATTAAGACTACAAAGTAACCCGAAAGTGACTCAGGAACCAGTTAATTAAAAGATAAACTTATCTTAATTAAACATTAAAGGATTTCAATTTTTTGGCTGAATGTTAAGAATGGCGTGGGAAACAAACTTTTCCACGTGTCGGGAATCTCGTGAAAAAGGCCAAAAACACACGATCCGCTGCCCGACATCGATGCATAAACTGCTCCCAAATTGTACAGCGATTGTTTGACCTTGCCAACCTCCGGATACTGCTCAAAGACAGATGGTTCGAACTGATTGAAAATTTTATGTTCCCACTCCTGAACAGGCAGTTGAATCATTGATTTTAACGAAATATTCGGCATTTTTGGAACAACCAACTGAAATGCTTTTCCGGTTGTAACTCCCACCGGAGGTTTTACCAGCAATATGAACATACCGTTAAGCGAAAGGTGCACCGGCTCCATAATTTCACCTCTTCCGGAGGCAAAAACCGGTTTGTTGCGAATAAAAAACGGACAATCACTCCCCAGGCTAGCTGCATATCGTTCTAATTCTTCTCCTGAAAGGTCTAAATCGAACTGTTTATTCAGTAGGGACAGCATAAAAGCGCCATCAGCCGAACCTCCACCCAGGCCTGCTCCAAATGGAATTTGTTTGTGCAAATGAATTTTAACCGCCGGTAAGCTGAAATCCTTTTGCAACAACCGGTATGCTTTCATTACCAGGTTCGACTCCGGATCGCCCGAAATATGGATTCCGCCCGATGAAAACTGAACCTCATCTGAAGTAGCAATTTCGAGGGCATCGCTCCAGCCAACCGGAAAGAAAACGGTTTCAAGGTTATGAAAACCATCGGATCTTTTTTCAGTAATATTTAAACC
>JAUYEQ010000293.1 GCA_030691295.1 Bacteroidota bacterium | reverse complement strand
GTCTGATCAATGAAATGGACATGGAAAAATTCGACCGGATTGAAAAGCTGATTGAAATGGAAGTCCTGAAGATTCCGGTTCCGTCAGAATTGGGTGAAGGTCCCGTTTATAAAGTTCGTCCTCCGCGCAAAGGTGGCCGTCCGCAGGGAAAAAGGAATTATTCATCAGGAAAGAAACCTGACAGAAGAAATTCTAATCCGTCCTGATAATTCATGCTAAATCCCAAAAATCTAAGATATGAGAGCGATTAAGTTGTTTTTTGTGTTGATGTTTTCAGGTATAGTATTATTGTCAGTAGCCCAGAATGCCCATGAAGAACCGAAAACGCTTGAAATTGGTCAGTCTGCTCCGGATTTTAACCTGAAAGGAACTGATGGAAAAATGTATAATTTGAATTCCTTCTCTAAGTCGAAAGTACTAATTGTTGTTTTTGGGGCAAATCATTGTCCTACCGCTCAGGCTTATGAAGACAGATTAATTTCCATTACCAATGACTATAACTCCCGAGGGGTTGAAATGGTGATGATTTCTTCCAATAGCAATCAAGCGGTGAGTTTGTCTGAATTGGGATATTCTGATTTGGGTGATACTTACGAAGAAATGATCATCAGGTACAAGGATAAAAAGTATAATTTTCCATACCTGTATGATGGAGGTGATCAAAAAACGGCACTTGCATACGGGCCAGTTGCAACACCGCATACTTTTGTTTTCGATTCGGAACGCAAGTTACAATACGAGGGGCACATCGACCAGTTTGAAAAGCCGGGTGCAGCAAACGGTGAAGTTTTGCGAAATGCCATTGATGCAGTACTTGCTAATAAAAAACCCGATCCGGCAACCACAAAGGTTTTTGGATGCTCGATGAAATGGTCGTGGAAGAAAGATTATACCCAACAACTGTATAAGAAGTGGGCTGAATTGCCCGTTTCGATAAATGAAATTTCTGCTGAAGGAATCAAAGAACTCATTCAGAATAAAGGGCAAAAACTTCGTTTAATAAACGTTTGGGCTACCTGGTGTGGGCCCTGTACCATGGAATTTCCGGATTTTATTACCATCGACCGAATGTACCGTGGCCGCGACTTTGAATTTGTATCTGTCAGCGCCGATAAACCTGAACGAAAAGAGAAAGCACTGTTGTTTCTGAAAGAACAGGAAGCATCCAACAAAAACTATATATTTTCCGGAAGCAACATGTACCAGTTAATAGAAGTCGTTGATCCCGCATGGAAAGGAGCGCTTCCCTATACAATACTGGTTGAGCCGGGAGGTAAAATTGTATATCGCCAGCAAGGTACAATTGACCCGCTGAAGGTGAAAAAAATAATTGTGGATCACCCGATGATAGGTCGGTATTTTTAATTTTAGATTGAAGATTGGTTGAATTTTTATTCGCCAAAGCAGCAAATATGACTGAATATTGCCATTTGTTTGTCAGCCGTTTTTGTTAATATCTCCCAAAATATTATGCTTCTGAATCCTGAAATATAATGACGAAAGTAATTATAAACCGGGAAATGATATTAACAATTGTTGATAACATCGAATGATAGCTGGTTGGTACAAAAGCTTCAAAAAGCTTGACTTATATACTCCGAATGTTGTATTTTTATTTCATCAGACGAGCGATAAAAGGCTGCTCAAAACGAATGGAGATGGGATTGAATTTTTAACCGGATTTAAAACCAAATCATCCGGATCTTAGGATCTGCATTCGGGACAGAGCTGAAGTACAGACAGATAGAAAGCTTGCTTTCATTAAATCTGAACTTCGTCGGTGAAGATCGAATCGAAAGAAACAATCGAACTGACAACCGGAAAATTTTGCTGTAACAGGCAATGTCGGAAGGTTCAAGGCTGAGAGAAAAGGCTGAAAGGCCGGATTAAACAGCCAGTTGTAATAACCGTAGTCTGGCACTGAGGAAAACCTTCGGGTAGTCTGAAAGTGAATGGGAACTCTCCTAACGGAAGGTTCCCATTCGTGTTATAAACAAATACATGTCTTAATCCTTGAATATATCGGGATTTTCGTAAGTAGGCAAACTAAATGTAAACTTACTACCCATTTCCAGGGTACTTTCAGCCCAGATTTGCCCGCCGTTTCTTGCCAGAAAATCTTTGCAGATGATGAGTCCAAGTCCGGTTCCCTCTTCTTTTTCAGTACCGGTAGTATTTGTTCTTTTATCGATTTGGAAAATTTCACTTTGTTTATTGGTTGGAATTCCAACGCCATTATCAGTAACTGTTATTTCGACATTATTGGTATTTGTTTTTGCCGAAACTTTAACCTTTCCTCCCTTTCGGGTATATTTGATTGCGTTTGAAATCAGATTTCGCAGGACGGTGTCGATCATGTCCTGATCGGCATAAACCAAATAATTTCTGCTGATGTCAGATGCTAATTTGATGTCTTTAATGGATGCACTTCCTTCAGCCACTTTTAGTGCCTGAACAATTCGATCCTTCATATTGATTACTTCAGGAGTGAATTTGTACATGCCAGTCTGGTTTCGTGACCATATCAAAAGGTTCTCAAGTAATTTATATGCCTGATTTGCTGCACTTTCAATGGTTTTAAGTCCTTTGTGGAGTGTGTCGTCATCAATTTCAGTAAAATTCTTCAGCATTAAATCGGAGAACCCGATGATTGCCCCAAACGGGTTTCTAAGGTCATGGGCAATAATTGACAAAAATTTATCCTTACTGACGTTGAGTTCCTTCAATTTTTCGACCTGTTCTTCGAGAAGAATTTCGGCTTGTTTACGGTCCGTAATTTTATTTACAAAAACGATGTACCCTGTTGGTATTTTGTTTTCACCGATAATCGGATTTATACAACATTCGACATTGTACTTTCCTTCTTTATATGTTTCGAACAGTTTTTTTTCTTTTGCCAGATTAAAATCGAATACAAACTCATATTTGCCAGCTATTCCGGCCTTCATATCAGTAATTGCCTGAAGTGGCAAGTTCTGATCGGTAAACAAATTAAAGTTTGCTAAATCATCCGGTTTTTCTACTCCGAACAAATCAAGGCTGGCGGGATTGGCATCTGCCAATTTTCCATTTGCATCGTACAATTCAGTCGCGATTGGTGATTGCCTGAAAATATGCAGGTATTTTTTGTTATCTATATTTTGATTAGCTAACCTTATCTTTTTCTTTTTGGCCTTCATAGTAAGCGATATTAAACACGGTACGAATTGTCGAATTTACTTCGAAAATAAGCTTTTCAGGAGTGGTGCAAGATATGAAATTAATAGTATTACTTTACAATCCCATTTTTTGATTTAAAATGAACGATTTCGATACACTGTTTCGTAAATATCACAGACGACTTTTACTTTATTCACTGAAATATGTAGAAAGTGAAAGCGATGCGCTTGATATTGTTCAAAACATATTTGTTGCAATTTGGGAGAATGGAAAATACAGGCAGGAAGAGGAATGTGTGAAAGCATACCTTTTCAGCGCAATAAAAAATAGTTGCCTGAATTATTTGAAACACCTGAAAGTTGTAAAGAAGTTCGAAAACGAAACCTCTCAACAATTTTTGCAGATGGAGGCTGTCCATTATCAGTCGGGCGAACGATCGTTGATTGAGCAGGAAAATCTGAAACAAATTAACGATGCCATCGATTCATTACCGGATATCTACAAAGAAATAATTCTCCTTAGCCGTTTCGAAGGATTAAAAAATCACGAAATAGCAGAAAAACTCAATATCCCGGTACGCACAGTTGAAACCCGTATTTTCAGGGCTCTTTCAACCTTAAAAGAAAAAATATTGCAAAAATCATTTTTCATTTTGTTGTATATGAACGGCTTAGATCGCAATGTGAAATGAAAATTAAAAAATTGTATTTTTTCTGACGTAGTTTTTCTCCTTCAGTTGTGTTGCTAGTATTAAATGCTAAAAACCGGATGAACGATAGAGAATATACAGAAAATCTGATTGCCCGTTTTCTGAACGGAAATTGCACTGAAGCAGGACTTCAGGAATTAAAAATCTGTATGGAGGCATCCCCGGAAAACAAAAAGGAATATCTTTCCATTAAGGATATTTGGGATGCATCTAAATCGCCCAAAGAAAATACAGAAGAACAACTTTCGATTTTTTACAAAAATCAATACGAAAAAACAAGGAAATCCCGCATGCAGTGGATCAGGTATTCATCAGCTGTTGCTGCCATACTTTTAGTCGGATTGGTATTCTCTGTTTTGATTCCTCAAAAACTTGCCATCCAACCCGAAAGTTTTCAGGTGTTCTCGGTTCCGCTTGGTTCCCGTTCAAAAGTTTTGCTTGCCGATGGTACCGAGGTCAGCCTGAATTCAGGAAGTGAACTGAAATATTCTTCTAATTTTTCATCAGGAAACAGGGTGGTTCATTTAACCGGAGAAGGTTTTTTTGAGGTGAAATCAGACAAAAAAAATCCATTTTCGGTAAAAACTTCCGACTTCGATGTAAAAGTTACCGGCACCCGGTTCAATGTTTGCGCCTATCCTGAAAATAAAAATTCGAGTGCAGCGCTTGTTGAAGGGAAAATTGAACTGAAAATGAATGGCACCAATCAGACCTTCAATGTTGATCCGAATGAAAAATTTGAACTTGACAGAAAGTCACGAAAATATACATTGAGAAATGCTGACATCGAATCAGAAATAGCATGGAAAGACGGTGAATTTATTTTCAGGAATATTCCTTTTCCCGACCTGCTTCAGCGGCTCGAACGCTGGTACGATGTTAAACTCAATTACTCAGATGCCGACCTTCAGAATTTTAACTATACCGGTCGGTTTAAAAATCAGGAAACTATATGGCAGGTGCTTGATGCTCTAAAGCTTACATCTCCAATTGATTACCAGAAAAGTACATTCAGGGAATTTACAATTATTTATAAACCTTTAAAACAGAAATAAAAAAAGAAGACGAATTGTCGCCACAACAATTCGCCTTCGGTAACAATCAATTATTATTAATTGTATAAACATTTCAAATTTATGAAAAAAAAATGGATTCAACCGAGGGGGCAGTCCTGTATTGATGTCCCTCTAATTGTGAAAATTATGAAATTAGTAACACTTTTTCTTTTTGTTGCCGTAATGCATGTTGCAGCGGCAAGCTACTCTCAAACCACCAAACTTACAATTGTTGGTCAAAACCTGAGTGTTGGGGAAATTCTGGATCGGATTGAAAAACAATCCAATTTCTCTTTTTTCTTCAACGCGAATCAAATTGACTTGAACAAACGGATGAGTATATCGGCTGATAATCAGTTGGTAACCAAAATTCTGGATGGGATTTTAGAAGGTTCAGGATTAACTTACACAGTAAACAACAAGCTGATTGTAATTCACAAAGCAGGAGAAAACCTGGATGTTTTGAGCAGCCAGCAAACCAACAAAGTCTCCGGAAAAATAACCGACTCGTCTGGTGGGTCGCTTCCGGGAGTTTCAATCGTTGTGAAAGGCACAACAAACGGAACAATTACCAATATTGACGGTGAGTATTCTTTGTCAAATGTACCGGCAAACAGCACCATCGTTTTTTCGTTTGTGGGAATGAAAACCGAAGAAATTTTGGTTGGAAATAAAACGGTTATTAATGTTACACTTACTGAAGAAACAATCGGTTTGGAAGAAGTGGTGGCCGTAGGTTACGGTACGGTAAAGAAAAGTGATGTTACCGGGGCTGTAACCCGTATTACAGAGGAGACACTAAAAGAAAGGCCGGTATCCAACGTACTGCAGGCTATGCAGGGGAAGGCAGCCGGTATTGACATTACCTCCAATATCAAACCTGGAGAGCTTCCGCAGATTACCATCCGCGGTAACCGTTCAATTACTGCATCCAATTCACCTCTTTATGTAATTGATGGTATTCCTTTTGACGCCGGCAATATGGCCGATATTAATCCGAATGATATAGCATCGGTCGAAATATTAAAAGATGCATCTGCCACGGCCATCTACGGTTCACGCGGTGCCAATGGGGTTGTACTGATTACCACAAAAAGAGGGGAAAAAGGAAGGGTAACCATCAGTTACGATGGTTCAGTTTCGCTCGACTCATACAAATCGCTTACCGACTGGATGGATGGAGGCGAATATGTCGATCGCTGGCGATTAAGCTTAATGAATGGTAATCTTTATGGTACTGAAAAATTTACCAATTTCAATACTCCGATTCATTTGGGTTATCCTGACCCCACTCTTGACATTTCAAAATTTGGTCTGGCAGCTGATCCTATCTCCCGTGAATCGGTTTTAATGGGTTATGAATGGGAAGATGAAATTGGTGGAACAGTAAAAAAGAGGGCTACAACTGCCGAAGAAAAGGCTTTGGGCTGGCCCGATCAGGTTCCTATTTACAATTCAGCAAATATCCGGAGCTTTGACTGGGGAAAAGAAGCAATGCGTCAGGGCATCAACCAAAACCACCAAATATCGCTCTCCTCAGGTAATGATATTTCGCGAATATACCTTTCTTTGGCTGTACTCGATCAGCTGGGGGTTCAGAAAGACCAGGATTACAAGCGATACAATGTCAATTTAAATGGTGAAATCACCCCCAAAAAATGGATAACTGTCGGTACATCCATCAACGCCTCAATGGGACTTCAGAACTTTGGTATTCAGGGACCCAATACTTCAAATACCGGTTCCAAAGACCTCTATTCAAGGGCCAATGACCAATTCCCCTATGCACTTCCCAAAGACGCAAATGGCTTCTGGATTAAAAACCCGGGAGGTAACCTTTCGTTGTGGAATCCATTAATGGATATTGATCAATCAATTAATGAGCGTCGTTCTACTGCCATTTATTCCAATATGTTTGGTGAAATCAGGTTTACACCCTGGTTAAAATATCGGCTGAATTTCGGTACGCAATTCAGACAAAACCGCAGTGGAGCATGGACAGGCCCCAATGCCACCAGTCATCTCACCAACCGTCCAAACACAGCAGGTTACGATATTAACGAACGTTTTACATGGGTAGCTGAAAACTTGCTGTACTTGAATAAAAAGTTTGGAACTGCACACGACCTTGGCATCACATTGCTCCAATCAGCGCAACATTATCGCCAGGAAGGCGCTAACATTTCGGCAACAAGTATGATTTACGAT
>JAUYEQ010000285.1 GCA_030691295.1 Bacteroidota bacterium | reverse complement strand
TTGGGCAACAACTTGTTGCCCAATTGCCGGATAGGAATATTAATCAACTCTTTAAAATTCCATGGGGGCATCATATTGCGATTTTTTCGAAAAGCAAAACAATTCCGGAAGCGCTATACTACGTCACAAATACGATCAACCACGGATGGAGCCGGGCGGTATTGGTTCATCAAATCGAATCGAATCTTTACTTTCGCGACGGGAAAGCTATTTCAAATTTCAGTAAAACTTTGCCACCGTATCTTTCCGATTTGGCTCAACAAACACTGAAAGACCCTTATGTCTTTGATTTTTTAACCATGCGTGCCGATTTCAATGAACGGGAACTGGAGAAAAGCCTGATTGACCACATCACTAAATTTCTTCTTGAACTGGGTGCCGGATTTGCGTATATGGGAAATCAGGTTCCACTAAAGGTCGGTAGCCGTGATTTTTCAATTGACTTGCTATTTTATCAAACACGTCTTCATTGTTATGTGGTAATAGATTTGAAAAAAGCTGATTTTGAACCAGAACATGCCGGAAAAATGAACTTCTACATAAAAGCAATTGATGAGCAATACAGACAAATTGGCGATGAACCAACAATTGGTTTAATACTTTGTAAAAGCAAAGATAAAGTGGTGGCAGAGTATGCTTTAAGCGACATCAATAAACCAATGGGAATTTCTGAATACCATCTGACAAATATTTTACCGGATAATCTGAAATCAAGTTTGCCTGCCATTGAAGACATCGAGGCTGAATTCAGAAAAATAAAAGGTTCAAATACAAATGACTGAAAACAAAACAGACTTGGAAAAGAATATCAAATACATTCTGTGGGCAACTGTTGGAACAATGTTCATCCTTTTTTTGTGGTGGCTTCTGAAAGACCCAACCAACCAGTTTGTTGAAAGCGTTCCCGGAGAAGATAACAAAGGCACCGATTCAATAATTATGGATGTTGTAAACATTGGCGAGAATTTCGAATCGTTCGGAACTTCAACATCTACTTTAAAAGGAACCTGGCCCCGTTTCCGTGGAGCTGATTACGACAATATTGTTAAAAACTCACAACCGCTAAAAAACTCATGGTCGGGCGATCAGCCTGAAATTTTATGGTCGGTTGAATTGGGCGAAGGCCACGCCGGACCGGCAATTTATGAGGGAAAAGTTTACCTGATGGATTACGATGAGGTCAAACGCGAAGATGCCCTGCGATGTTTTTCGCTCGAAGATGGCAAGGAACTTTGGAGGCGTTCGTACAAATTGAGCATCAAACGAAATCATGGAATGTCGCGCACAGTGCCTGCTGTAACTCCTGAATATGTGCTGACGATTGGTCCACGGTGCCACGTGATGTGCGTGAAACGTGAAACCGGCGATTTGGTTTGGGGGCTCGACATGGTTCAGAAATACCAGACCGAAGTACCGCTGTGGTTTACCGGACAATGTCCGATGATCGACGGAAATAAAGCAATTCTTGCTCCTGGCGGAACTTCTGTAATGATTGCAGTTGATTTGGCCACGGGCGAAGTTTTATGGGAAACTCCAAATCCGGGAGGGATACAAATGTCGCACTCATCAATTGTTCCCTGGACTTTTAACGGCAAGAAAATGTATGTATATAGCGCTGTTGGGGCAGTAATTGCCGTGTCAGCAGAAGGCGACGATCAAGGCAAAATCCTTTGGCAGTCAACTGCATGGAACCATTCGGTGGTGGCTCCGGCTCCGGTTTGTTTCCCCGATGGAAAGGTATTTTTAACCGCCGGTTACGGCTCCGGAAGTATGATGATAAAAGTTACTCTTTCAGGAGCAGAATATAAAGTGGATGTTTTAAAAGAATTCAGCCCGAAGGATGGAATGGCTTGCGAACAGCAGACCCCTGTTTTGTGGGATGGACACATGTTTGCTATTCAGCCCAAAGATGCCGGGCCGTTGCGCAACCAACTGGTTTGTGTTTCTCCGGACGATGTCACCAAAATTATCTGGACTTCAGGAAAAGATGGCCGTTTTGGACTTGGCCCCTACCTGATTGCTGATAATAAAATGTATGTGCTAAGCGATGATGGAACGCTGACGATGATTAAACCTGACAGTAAAAAGTACGTTCAAATGGCTCAGAAAAAACTGTTCGACGGGCACGATGCCTGGGGACCGATGGCCATTGCCGACGGGCGTTTGCTGTTGCGTGATGCGAAAACAATGTATTGTGTAAACATTAGCCAATAAAACTATGAACCGGAAACTGGTAAATATCGTATTGATTGTTCTTGCAGTGGCCATTGTGGTTGTTATAGGGAAGGATTTTATCGGGAAGAAAGCCGGAAAAAACATCGAAAACCCTTATGAATATAACATTGATGAATTTCGACAGGTGGACTCGACCCAGATTTTATACGCTGAAACGCTGAATTTTCAGGTCAAAGTTCACGATTTGGGCGGAATAACCGTGTCCGATTCGATGATTATTGTGGCTACGGCCAACGAGTTGATCAAGTTTAATTATTCTGGGAGGGAGATTTTGCGCAAATCGTTGATTGACACCGCAACCTGCGTAACCATTGACGATAACCGCCAGATTTGGATTGGGATGCGCCATTATGTGGTGATGTACGACTTGAACGGAACGCTGGTGAAACGCTGGAATTCTTTTGGCGACAGGGCTGTAATTACTTCGCTGGCCGTTTCAGGAGAAAACGTATATGTGGCTGATGCCGGAAACCGGATCGTTTATCAGTGCAATACCAACGGACAAATTCTTCAGAAAATAGGG
>JAUYEQ010000281.1 GCA_030691295.1 Bacteroidota bacterium | reverse complement strand
AATATCCAAAACCTTCGCGACCGGAACTTGAAACTTTGAACCTGAAACTTTAAACTATATGATCTCCACCGCATCAACCGGGCAAATCAGCCGGCAGGCGTCGCATTTGATGCAGAGGTCGTGGATGACTTCGTGCTTCTCATGCGGCTTGAACAGGATCGCTTCTGTCGGGCATTTCTGCGCACATTTGGTACAGCCGATGCACAAATCGTTGATCTGATATTTGATCATACTCTGGCATTTACCCGATGGACATTTGCCGTTGATATGTGCGATATATTCTTCACGGAAATATTTTAAAGTGGACAAAATCGGATTCGGCGCCGATTTTCCCAAACCACACAAACTTCCTTTTTTTGTCCAGCCCGCAAGGTATTCCAGTTCATCCAAATCTTTCAAAGTCCCTTTTCCGGTTGTAATTTTTGTCAGTATGTCGAGCATTCTTTTGGTTCCGATTCGGCAGAAGGTGCATTTTCCGCAGGATTCGTTCTGGGTAAACGAAAGAAAATAGCGGGCAATGTCCACCATGCAATCGTCTTCATCCAAAACCACCAAACCACCGGAACCCATCATCGCACCCACTTCGAGCAATGATTCGTAATCGATTGGTGTATCATACAATTCAGCAGGGACACATCCTCCGGAAGGTCCGCCAATCTGTACTGCCTTAAATTTTTTGCCATTCTGCACACCGCCGCCGATATCTTCCACAATCTGGCGAACAGTAATTCCCATCGGCACTTCAATCAGGCCGCCACGGTTAACTTTTCCGGTGAGGGCAAAAACTTTTGTTCCTTTGCTGGTTCCCAATCCGATGGATGAAAATTTGCCCGATCCTTCGCGAATGATGTACGAAACCTGTGCAAAAGTTTCAGTATTGTTAATTAGCGTGGGTTGCTTCCATAAACCGCTTACTGCCGGAAATGGCGGACGAATTCGCGGAAAACCGCGTTCGCCTTCGATGGATGCCATCATGGCCGACTCTTCGCCGCATACAAAAGCGCCGGCTCCTTCGTAAATGGTCATATCGAATGAAAATCCGCTTCCCAGAATGTTTTCACCGAGGTAATTTTTCTCACGACAATAAATCAGCGCCTGCCGGATTCGTTTCACCGCCAGCGGATATTCGGCACGGATATAGAAAAATCCTTGTGTAGCGCCTACCGCTTTGGCGGCAATAACAGCGCCTTCAATCACGCGGTATGGATACGATTCGAGCAGCATCCGGTCCATAAAAGCGCCCGGATCGCCTTCGTCGCCATTCACAATCAGGTATTTTACATCCGATTGACTTTCGGCAACCAAACTCCATTTCAGGCCAGTAGGGAAACCTGCCCCTCCCCTTCCGCGAAGTCCGCTATCGTTAACCGTCTGTACAATTTCTTCGGAAGTCAATTCGGTCAGGCAGGTTTTCAGGGCTGCAAAACCTTCGTGCGCCTTGTATTCCTCAATATCGAGCGGATTGATAATGCCGCGGTGTTGGGTGGCAATCGGAATCTGGCGATCCAAAAAATCGGTTACCTGTTTTTCGCGGGCATCAATCGAATATTGTTTTACGCCGTCCCAAACGGTGTCGGTCTGCACACTCTCGAAGAACTTGTAAACGCTGCTTTTCAGCATTCCGAAAGTGCTTTGAGGCTTAAAATGATTGGCGATAATTCCCTCTATTTCTTCGGGTTTAACCTTTGCGTATAATGTTGATTTCCCATTGTGCGGAATAATTTCGACCAGCGGAACCTGATGACACATGCCCACGCAACCCACATTTTTCAGGCTGATTTTAATGCCTGTGTCAGCAATTGTTTCTTCCACCGCTTTTTTAACGTCTTCACTTCCGGAAGCCACACAGCACGAACCCAACCCAATGCGGATTTCGCCCTGAATTTCCTGTCCGTCCACATTGCGGAACAAGCCTTTTTTAGCTCCTGAAATTCCGGCATGTTTCTCGAAATCAGCCAGCACATTGCCAACCTTATCGGAAGCAACATGGCCGTAAGTAATTTCATCGATCTGCACTACCGGCGCCAATGTACAGCACCCGAGACACGACACTTTTTCGATGGTATATTTTCGCGAAGCATCGGTTTCTTCGTGTCCGGTCAGGTTAAAATGACGGCGGAAAGCATCGTAAACCTGCCCTGCGCCTTTCACGTGACAAGCCGTTCCGACACAAACCTTGATGATGTGTTCGCCCACAGGTTGCATCCTGAACTGCGAATAAAAGGAAGCGACCCCGACAATCTGCTCAGGAGTGATCTCGGTTTTTTCGCAAACGTATTTTAGCGCTTCCTCCGGAAGGTAATTGTAGGTATTTTGAATCGCCTGCAAAATCGGAATGACGGATTTTCCCTCCACACCTTTTTCAGCGATAATCTGATCAACAGATTGTTGTATATTCGTTTCGTTGTTCACAATATAATTTTTGCATTGAAGTATCGGATAGATCCGACACTTTTTTGTTTCTTATTTCTTATTCAATGTTTCTTATTTCTCTTCTTTTTCCATTTTACCCAGTCCGTCCGAAATAAGTCTTTTACTTCGAAAATAACTTTCTCGCGGACGGATTTCATTTTTTATCTTGACCCGTCAGCTAAAGCAGACGGCAAAGGATAATACTTCGATTAACAAAATCACTCATTCATTGCGGTATCCTTTGCCGTCACATTCATGTGACGGATAGAAGATTCCATTTTGTTTTGGGCTTTAGCCCATAATAGTTTGCCGCAACTCAGGGCTAAAGCCCTTTTATCCAACCAACTTTTATCCGTCAGCTAATGCAGACGGCAAAGGATAACTTCGCTCTTATCAGCGTCATTATTCTATTTTCCCAAACAATACAAATTATTCATGCCCCTTAAATACACCTTTCCATCTGCAAACACGGGCGAGCAAACTGATTTTTCGCCCAGTTCAGGAGTTCCGATCTTTTGGTATTCTTTGGTTGCTTTCACAATGTGCGTTTTGCCCGACATATCGGTGATGTAAACCTTTCCGTCGGCATAAATTGGCGATGAATAAAAAGCATCGCCATATTCCTGTTCCCAGTGTTTCTCTCCGGTTTTGGCATCCAGACAGGCAAAAACGCCGTAAGTAGTGGCGATGTATAACAAGCCGTTTACAGCCAGTGGGCTCGAAACTTCAGGCAAATATTCGTCGGCTTCCCAAACAATTTCTGGAGTTGCACTTATTTTTATCCCGACCAGTTTGGCGTATTCGTTGGCGGCAAACACCATTCCGTCGGCATATCCGGCTGATGGGCCAACTTCTCCGGAAAGACAGGCAATGTTCCAAAGTTCTTTTCCGGTTTCAGGATTGTATGAATTTACATTTGGGTTGGTCGTTAAAATCAGTTCCATGCGACTTCCTGTATTGACCAGCACCGGCGACGACCATGATATTTTTGAGTTGCGCGCTGTTTCCCATACGGTTGCGCCAGTTTGAGTGGAAAGTGCCAGCAATTTTCCTGACCGGTTGGTATCGTACTGTATCAGCAATTTGTCTTTGTAAATGATCAGCGATGAAGAGTGTCCGTAGTGATTGTCGGGAACACCCAGATTGCGCGCCCACAAACGTTTTCCGTTCATCTCGAGGCCAATCACATCGCCTGTTCCGAAAATGGCATATACCGCGCGACCATCGGTTGCCATGGTTGGAGCGGCCAAGCCGGTATCAGCCGTTACTTTGGGCGCTGAAGCAGGGGAACCCTGAATGTTGTCGGCTGAAGCTTCCCAAAGTAATTTACCGGTATTTTTATCGTAGCAATATACCATCCGAGCCTGAGCATCGGCGCCTGTCACGAACAGTTGATTTCCCCAGATGATCGGCGAACTGTATCCCGATTTGGGCACTTTCACTTTCCAGACTACATTTTTACCTCCGGCGCCATTCCAGTCGGTTGGTGTATTCTTTTGTGATGCGACACCAATTCCTTCAGCGCCACGAAAAAACGGGTAATTGGCTTTTAACTGTGCCAATGTTGGGATACCTGCTGGTGCAGCAACTGGTGTTTCCGTAGCATTTGCAGCAGGAACATCAGTAACAACAGGATTTTCCGCAACCTGAACATCACCGGTTGTAACTGATGAATCTTCAGGAGCAGGAATCGGTTCTGCATTTTCAGTAACAGCTACTTCAGCAGGCTGTACTTCTTGAACAACCAGATTTTCGTTGACCATGTACTTTTCAAGCGAATTGGACGATAATAATCCGGAGACGAGTGCCAGTACAATCAATCCTGCCCCGACATAAATCACCCATTTTTGAGCCACCAGTTTATCAAGTTCACCGACTTTCTCAACGCTGTCGATTTCGTTCAGTTTCGATTTGGCCGACAATAAAAAGCGCATGGCCAGAATAGAAATAATGACCCCGAGAAACATGAGGTAAGTTCCGGTACGCAGTTGCCACTGACTGGTAAAATAGGCTTTTCGGGCCATCAGGTCGAAGGCG
>JAUYEQ010000277.1 GCA_030691295.1 Bacteroidota bacterium | reverse complement strand
AGTCGGCAGCAGCGATTTATTCACCGTTTGCTGAATTTTTCCGTCGTACATGAAAAATGCCGAATTGAAAAGTTTTTTGCCACGGGGTTCAGGATTGATACTCGGACCGCCAACAATGGCAGCAATTCCGGTGCAACAATCGGCGATCTGATCGATGGCTTTGTACGATTGCTCAACGAATTCTTTCCGTTCAAGCAAATCGTGCGGGTAATAACCTGTTACCGAAAGTTCTGAAAAGACAACCAGATCAGCGCCGGCAGCCTTTGACTTATTGATGCAATCAATGATTTTGGAAGTATTCAGTTCAAAATTACCGATGTGATAATTGAGCTGGGCAATTGCGATTTTCATGTTTTTGTTTATTAAAATATCAGTCCGAGCCTAATTTTCAGCGAGTTGATGATGGTTTTATCGGTGAAGGTATTGTCGGTTGTTACATCTGTCAAACCGTTGTGGAAAATCAAGCCTGCCGACAATGAATTGTTTCCCCCCAAATCAAAATCGAAACCGAGGCCCACATTCATTGCTACATTAAACAGGTTAATTTCATCGTGGATATTGTCTTTTTCAAATGTTCCATCGCTGCTGTCGCCATTGGCGCCGATGTTAATCATGGTTGACATCCCGAATTGCCCCCAGTACCGGGTACGGTGAAACTGGTCGGTTTTAAGTTTAATTGTCAGTGGAACTTCGACATAGCGAAGGCGGTACCTGATTTTTGTTGACGATGGCAGATCTGCTCCTGAGAATTCGAAGGGCGCATTGGTGTTGTAGGAGATTGAGCCACCAGTATTTAAAATCTGTAATCCCGTATTTAATGCGTAACGTTCGTTTTCGGTGAAGAAAATATCTCCGTTTAATCCAAAATCGTATCCCAGCACGATTTTTTCCTTGTCTGCAAACTGGTTGTCGGTTTTCATCCAGTTTACAGATGGACTTCCGGTAAACGACAGTTTTAGCCTTGTTTGGCTCCAACTTGTTAATCCAATTATTAATAAGGCTGAAAATAAAATAATTCGTTTCATTGTTATTTCTGTTTAAATGGCTGAAAACTGATTAAATAAAACTTTGCAAATGGGCTGTTTCGAAAAACAGTTTCAATGTCTGCGAATATAACGCAGGAATGACTTAGTTTTGTTTGCTGCAAATCTCGAATTTTATATTTAAAATGACAATAAAAAAGCTCATACAGCGTAATTACCTGAAAACATACCGAATGAAACGATACTTTTTGCTTTTGTGTTTGATGATTGTCCTCTTTTCATGCACGCGTAATCAACTGAAAATTAATGTGTCAAATGTTTCAGTTGATTTGAAAATTAAACATCTTTCAGTTGATTTACTGAAGCTGAAGCAAGAGGAGATAGCGACCGCAATTCCAGCTTTAAAAAGCTCACATGGAGAATTTTTCGACTTGTTTACTTACCGTATGATCTCAATTGGTGGTTCCGAACAGGATAATTTTCCTGAAATGTTGTATTCTTTTGTTTCAGATACGCTTATTCGGGAATTGGAAATAAATGTGGCTGAAAATATTGACACCGTTCAGCTCCGGAAGGATCTTGAGTTAGCTTTCAGGCATTATAAATACTATTTTCCGGATAAAGAGATTCCGGTAATTTACACCTGTATTTCAGGATTTAACCAATCGGTAGTAACTGCTGAAAACATTATTGGCATTAGTCTGGATAAATATTTGGGAGCCGACAACCGTTTTTACAGGCAATTGGGTTTGCCCCTTTTTAAACGCAGAAACATGCATCCTGAAAAGATGGTGCCTGAAGTAATGTATGCCTGGGCAGTAACCGAATGGCCCAAAGTTGACAATGCAAATAACCTGCTGAGCCAAATGATTTACGAAGGCAAAATGCTCTATTTTATGGATGCCATGTTGCCTGAAGTTTCGGACACATTGAAAATTGGATATACAAAAAATCAGCTTGATTATTGCCGGAAAAGCGAAGCCTCGATGTGGACTTTCATGGCCGAACAAAAGCTCCTGTTTTCGACCGACCGGATGAGCATCAAACGTTTTATCGACGATGGGCCTTATACCACCCCATTTACAGATCAATCGCCCGCCCGGACCGGAGCATGGCTTGGCTGGCAGATTGTGCGTTCGTACATGAAGCAGAATAAAGATGTTGAATTATCTGATTTGATGAACAATGCAGATTTTCAAGTTATATTAAACCAATCGGGCTATCGGCCATAAAGACCCGATTTTTAGTATATTTGCTTTATGAACCTTGTAGAAAGACATATTGATAAAATTAGTGACTTGTGTTTGGAACACAGGGTGGGAAGATTATTCGCTTTCGGTTCAGTATTGACAGATAGGTTTAAAAATGACAGTGATGTAGATTTGTTGGTTGAATTTCAAGGAGTTGAATTGTATGATTACGCGGACAATTACTTTGACTTCAAGTTTTCATTGGAGAATCTATTCAAGCGTAATGTTGATCTATTAGAGGATAAAGCGATAACTAATCCATACTTACGACAATCTATTGATTCATCAAAGCAACTCATATATGGATAGTGAAATTAAAACCTGGTTGTTTGATATATTGCAATCAATTGCAGAAATAGAAAGTTACTTTGGGGATAGACCGAAGAAATTTGAAGATTACGTAAAAGATACCCGGACAAAACGCGCAGTGGAGCGTAATATTGAAATTATTGGTGAGGCTGTTAATCGGATTTTGAAAAAAGACATTCAATTCAGTATTGAAAATGCTCAAAAAATTATTGGGACTCGTAATCGAATAGCTCATGGATACGATAAAATCTCTGATGACTTAATTTGGAGTATCGTGATAAATCATCTTCCAAAATTGAAAACTGAAATTTCTTCTATGTTAGAATAATACCTTAAATCCGCAGCATTAAAATTAGGATTTAAAAAATAGTCATTTTTAGGTTTGATGCCTTAGAATTCGACGTTTTTAG
>JAUYEQ010000150.1 GCA_030691295.1 Bacteroidota bacterium | reverse complement strand
AGTTCAAGATTAAAACCATCAAAATATCAGTTATGGAGAGAGTTTCAGACAGAGTTGCCTGTTTATCTGAATCAGCCACACTGGCTGTGGCCCAGAAAAGCCGAGAATTAAAAGAAAAAGGTATCGACGTCATCAGTTTGGGCGTTGGAGAACCTGATTTTAACACCCCCGATTTCATCAAGGAAGCTGCAAAAAAGGCGATTGATGATAACTATTCTACCTATTCTCCGGTTCCCGGATATCCTTCGTTGTTGAAAGCGATTGTGGATAAACTCAAACGCGACAACGATCTGGACTATACTACCAATCAAATTATTGTGTCGAACGGCGCCAAACATTCCATTGCAAATCTTCTACAGGCTTTAATCAACAAAGGCGACGAAGTAATTATTCCGGCTCCATACTGGGTAACTTACATCGAGTTGGTGAAACTGAACGAAGGTGTAAACGTGATCATTCCAACAACTGTCGACAGTGATTTCAAAATCACACCAGCTCAGTTGGAAGCTGCCATCACTCCAAAAACACGCGCGTTTCTGTTCAGCAGTCCAAGCAACCCAACCGGAAGTGTTTATACGAAGGACGAACTGAAAGCATTTGCCGATATTTTTGCAAAACATCCGAACATCATCGTGATTTCAGACGAGATTTACGAGCACATCGTTTATGGAATCAAACACGAAAGTATCGCGCAATTTCCTGAAATTAAAGATAGGGTAGTGGTGGTGAATGGCGTTTCAAAAGCTTTTGCAATGACCGGTTACCGCATTGGTTACATTGCCGCTCCACTTTGGCTGGCCAAAGCCTGCAACAAATTGCAGGGACAATACACCTCCGGACCATGTTCTGTTTCGCAAATTGCTTCGGTTACTGCATTGAACGCGCCACTCGACACTGTTAAGGAGATGGTGACTCAATTCGAAAAACGCCGCAATTTAGTATTGTCGATGCTGGCTGAAATTCCGGGCGTAAAAACCAGCAAACCCGATGGCGCATTTTACGTGTTCCCTGATATTTCGTCTTTCTTCGGAAAAACAGATGGTACATTAACCATCAACAATGCCGATGATATGGGCTTGTTTATCCTGTCGAATGCCTTTACCGGAGTGGTTTCGGGTGAAGCTTTTGGCGCTCCCGAATGTATCCGCATTTCGTACGCCGCCTCGGAAGCCGACCTGACCAAATCGCTGACCCGCATCAAAGACGCGCTGGCAACTTTGAAATAATTACGTATCTTTTTAAACTTCAATATGAAGCCCGGTGGATTGAGTTCTACCGGGCTTTTTTGTTCAAATTACCAATTCATAATAAGTGCTTCGTCCTCCAGCGTCTTCCTTCCTCAAAATACCTTTGTTTATCAAATCCTGAATGTCTCGAAGCGCTGTGTCAGTCGAGCAATTGGCAATTTTTGCCCATTTGGATGAATTCAGCTTACCTTCAAAACCGTCAAGCAGTTTATTCAGCATCAGTCGCTGACGCGCATTGAATACAGTTTTGTTGTGCTTTTCCCAGAAGTCGGACTTGTACAGCACTTTTTGGAAAGCGTCTTCAGTAGAAAGCAACGAACGATACAAACAATCAAGATACCACGTCAGCCATTCGGTTATATCACCACTGCTGAATTGTATTTTTTGCAATACCTCGTAATAGATCTTCCGTTCAAGCATTATTTGACTCGACAAACTGTAATATCGCTGCGATGTACCGTCAGACCGGGCAAGCAGTAAATCTGAAATAGCCCGGGCTATGCGACCGTTCCCATCATCAAATGGGTGGATAATGATAAACCAAAAATGAGCAACAGCCGATTTCAATACGGGGTCAATTGGCACATCCTGATTAAACCATTGTATAAACTTGTCCATCTCCACTTTTACCTGGCCGGACGGAGGAGCCACATAATGAACTTTCTCCTTTCCCATTGCTCCTGAAACGATTTGCATTTCGTTCTTCCGGTAACAGCCAACATCAATTTTGTGACTACCACTCCAACCGGTTGGGAAAAGTGCGGCATGCCAGCCAAACAATCGTTCTTCATAAAGTAATTGATTATAGTTTTGAGTTGCATCAAGCATCATTTCAACCACTCCATCAATGTTTCTGTCGGAATAGACCATGCCTGCATACTCCATTCCCAGTTTCCGCGCTATCGAAGATCGAACCTGCTCGTAATTAAGCATTTCACCTTCTATTTCAGAAGATTTCAATACATTGAGTGTTAGAGTGGTAAGCATGGTTTCCTCTTTCAATGAAAAACCCAATGCACTCATTTGCCCCAAAAGTTTTCCCTGCAAATGACGGACTTTCCCGAGCGTAACCTGTATTTCTTGCTCACTCCAGGAAAACTGAGGCCAATTGTCGTATTGATAGATGTACTTTACCATGAGATTTCTATATATTCGGTAATTGCGGTATTATTCGCCGCATATTTGCGGTAAATATACAAATTATTCGCCGCAAGGTAATTATTCACCGCATATTTGCGGTGAATAGAATAGTTTTTCGCCGCATCAAGGGAATTTCAAGGAAGTCGATTCGGAGCACAGATTCAAATTTCAGAAGGTTTAGAAGGTGTCAGAATAATACATTGCTTT
>JAUYEQ010000259.1 GCA_030691295.1 Bacteroidota bacterium | reverse complement strand
AATAAGTTTTAACCGCATTGATGTATTCTCTTCGTGCCGATTCACGGTCGTTACGTGCCATATTTAGTTTAATCACATCCACTTTTCCTATCAGGAAACGTTGAAATGTGACTTCGTATCCTTTCTGTGCAACAGTGTCAGCCTTTGCGGCATTTCTAACCTGTTCGGCCTGAAGGTTGAATTCCATAACCGACTGAAATATGTTTTGTTCAAAGTCTATGCGCGATTGTCTTACACGGGCATTCACCACTTCACGGTTCGATTCGGCCATCATCAGCCGGCCTTTTCTGCGACCCCAATCAACTAGCGGAATGCTCAACCCAATACGCAACCGCTGACTTTGGTCGGGTTCATCATACACCATGTCGAAATTTTCGGCTGACTGGTTGAGACCATACACCGCGAAAAGACTTGTACTAAGGCCGGTCTCTGATTTAGCCCTGGCAACATCACGGTTTTGTTCGATCATTTGTTGTTCCTGATCCAGAATGTCAGGATTGTTCTTCAAGGCCATATCCAGCGCGTCATCGGCCCTGATTTGCAACGCTGGTATTTCGGATGGTACAATACAATTGATCCGGGTTTGTTTATCCATCATCAGGTACGAGTTTAATCCCGATTGAGAACGTTCAACCTCCAGCTTCGCCTTGTTTAACGACTGGGTTGCATTTAGCTGGTTCAATTCGAGGTTCAGCAATTCATCCTGTGTAACCGTTCCGACCTGAAAACGTCCTTTGCCAATTTTGTACAAAGTATCGGCATTCGATTGATTGTTCTCAGCGATTTTAAGCTGAATCTGCGCTTCAACCAGGTCAAAAAACATAGCAGTAGATTTCATCGCCAGGGTTTCCTGCGACTGCACAAACTCCTTTTTAGCTTTTTCGTATTTGACAGGTTCGATTTTCGACTGCCATTTTAACGCATTGTAACCGTTTAGCGACTGCTGATAACCAATGCTTACAGGAGTTGCCTGGTAGGAAGTGTTTTTATTTCCACCTAAATTTTGTACCATCCCGAGTTCAGAACTAAGAAACAGGCTACCTCCGGTCAATCCAATCTTTTGGTTCAATTGCATCGACATGTCCGAATTAAAATAGTCGCGCAAAACATACTCTTCTTCATTGGTCTGAAAATTATACTCGCGTTTCCGGTAATGGTTAAAATCGAGTGGAGTGGCTGTCAGTGTAAGGCTTGGTAATTTATCGGCTTTGTAATACCTGAATTCCCAATAACTTGCCAGATACATATTTTTATACCTGAAGGCATCGAGTGAATGCTGTGATGCGAGATTTACAACTTCAATCAGGCTAAGATTGTAATTTTCCTGCTGGGCAAATACTTTAAGGCCGAATCCTGAAAATACGATGATCAGGAAAAGAAATATTTTATTCATTTTTGAATGATTTTATTGGTTAGGCGCGTAATGATTCAACCGGATCTTTCTCAGCGGCACGCTTGGCCGGCATGTATCCGAACATAATTCCAATCAGTGCTGAAACTCCGAATGCGATGAAAATGCTGAAAAATGAAATCACTGTTTTGATATCGAACATCGCTGTGATTATTTTAGACAGTACTATTCCAAGCACAATCCCTATAATTCCTCCTGAAATACTTATCAACGTTGATTCAGCCAGAAACTGGGCAATAATATCTTTTCGGGAAGCGCCGATTGCCTGCCTTGTGCCGATTTCGCGGATTCGCTCCATTACCGATGCAAGCATGATGTTCATGATGCCGATGCCACCAACAATGAGCGAAATTCCGGCAATGGCGCCCAAAACAATGTTGAAGATTTTTTTTGTGCGTTGCTGCTGTTTGAGCAATAATTCAGGAATGGTAACTTCAAAATCGTACAATCCTGAATGGCGGCGCAAAAGCATTCGTTTTACAATATTGGCAGTAGCTCCCAGTTGCTCTGTTTCATTTACCTGAAGAATGATCTTGTCCAATTGGTTCGGATTTTTGTCCTCAGATGCGGTTTGAGTGTTTGAGTCTGAAATGACAATTCTTCTTCGCGCGTTTGATTTTTCGACCTCATCTGCACGAATCAGCGCCCTGTTTTTGAACCTCATCATAATGGTTTGAGCCGGTACGAAAATTTTATTGTCGGAACTGCTGATTCCCATTTCGTCGGAAGCCGAAGCTGTAAAGTCGCGCCGTTCGATCACCCCGATAATTTTCAGCCAGATTTGTCCGCATTTAATATATTGGCCAACGGGATTTTCCTGGTTGAAAAATACTGTTTTAATATTGTCGCCAATTACGCACACCGGCTGACCTGATTCTTCCTGAACCGTTTTAAATATTTCGCCCGATTGTAGCCCAATATTAAATAAACTGAAATAATTCGAATTTACACCTTCCAGCACCACCGGCTTACTTTTCCCGTCGATGATAGCCGAATAATTGTATGAGATTACCGGACTGACCATATTGATGGTCGGTATAATTTCCTGAATGGCTTCCAAATCCTGCATTGTCAAACCACGTGAGAATTTTTTGGCGCCCGATTTTTCATCCGAACTACTCTCAGTGGTTCCGCCTGAAGAAACTTCGGTTGGGGTAATGATGATATTATTAACGCCAACCATTTTTATCTGTTCCAGAATTTCCTGTTCAGCTCCCTTGCCAATGGCGAGCATACTTATCACTGCGGCAACTCCGAAAATAATACCGAGCGCTGTTAGTATCGATTTTAGCTTATTGGCAATAATAGCCTCAAAACCAATTACTATATCGTGAAAATATTTTTTAAAAATCATAGCTTTTTATTTTGTGAGGCTGTTCAGTTTTTCAAGACAGTTCTGGGTGGCATCGGGCCCGAAGCAGGCAAAATTCCCGGAGTTGGTTGTTGTTTCTTTTGCATTTCTTCCCTTTCTTTTTCTGCCTGAATGTTGATATTTTCCTTTTCCTTTTGCTATTCTTCATAAAT
>JAUYEQ010000222.1 GCA_030691295.1 Bacteroidota bacterium | reverse complement strand
TATCTGTGCTATTCACATGAAGCTGCTCAAGTGCCTCAATCTCCCCTGTTTTCAGTATTATATATCTCATAATGAGATAAATGTACACATATTAATGCAGATAAACAACAAAATACGACATTATATTATTCTTATTACTTATTATCGATTTTAATTGCAATAATTGTCGTGGGTGTTCTATTATGGATCATCAATACATTCATCCCAATGGACCGCAAGATCAAACAGATCTTCAACATTGTGGTGGTGATCGCTCTAATTATCTGGCTTCTCAAGGTTTTTGGCCTGTTCACCTACCTGACGAATGTTAGCATTTAATTAGGTTTCACTCTACTCAAAAAATTAAAAATTATGAATCTAAAAAGAATTTTTGGTGCTGTACTAACTGTACTCGGAATTGTTGGCCTTATTTATGCCGCAGTATTATTTGTAAATGGTGCAGGTGATACAAAGGATTTTAAGGCGCTGGCTATTTATGGAATACTCGGTTTTGTATTCTTCATAGCAGGTATCAGCCTGGTGCGCACCACAAAAGATGAATCATAGAAGTCTCTGTTTTATTTGGCTTTTATTATCAATCTGATAAAACAATTGCTAAATATTTAAATAGATGCTCTGGTCAATATAAAAGCCGGCTACTTTTTTTGGAGCTGGCTTTTATGTGTTAACATACGAGCTTATTTTGGAACAAAAATCAGAATATTGCAGATACCCCCCCGGTACAACTCCATAAACACTACTTTCGCAGTTCAAATTACAATAGTATAATCAAAACACTGAAACTCATGCTAGTAACCATTACCAGAAAAAAATACACAGTCTCTCCTGATTCCAGCCGGGTAATTGCACGTTTTCTTTACCTTGACGACGAAAGATCTGCAAACATTATCAGGAAAGTATTGGCCATGCCCGAAAAGGAAGTAAACCTTGCCATGAGCCAGGTTCTGAGAGGATATTCGCGCCGCCACCGTAATATTTCGAAAATATTTGAAAAACATTTTGACAGGCTTGCCCCCATATTTGATAAGATTGAAGTGAATGAAGAGGATCTCAGTTTGCCTCAGAAATCTTTGATAGGTTCGTATTTCACTTTGGAATATTCAATTGAATCGGCTGCTTTCTTTAACCCATCAATAGTGGAACATCCCGATCAGTCAGAATTAAGGTCAGATGAGAAAAGGGTCATTTTCAGTTTTCGGGCAACCGGCGAAGGACATATTTCATCCGTTGTTTTCCGTTCGGGAATACTCGACAAGCACAATAACCTGACGATAGAACCTGTTGGAAAAATGCTGGCTGAAGCAGATAAAATTATACGCAATACCTACGATAAAAAAAGCTTTCAGGAAAAACTAAAAGGAATGCAGGATCCCGGAGTTACTGCATCGCCGGCAATACTTGATAATATTGAAGAAATACAAGACCCTGAAAATGTAATCCCTTCGGGAAGCTTAGATAAACATGAAAAAACGCAGGAGAAGGGAAATGTTATTTCTCCTGATTTTATCCTGAAAAATTTAGGTGACAACTTTACCTATGGCGAGTTGATGAAGAACCTGGAAAAAGCAATAAAAGACCCGGAACTTACAGAAGATCAGATAAAAATCATCAATCAAATGATGTGGCTTGCTTCGTCGCACTACGAGATTCATTTCTCTATCGACTCGGCTATTTCAGAAAGGGTCATTTTCCCCATCTCGGCAACCGAGCAAAGAGGTATAGAAGATGCCCGTTTCGTTAAATTTACTGATGACGATGGCGAAATTACCTATTATGCCACCTATACAGCTTTCGACGGAATGACTATTCTTCCGAAGTTAATCAGCACAAAAGACTTTTATGATTTTAAGGTGTTGCCGATCAATGGCGAGATTGCCCGTAACAAGGGAATGGCCTTATTTCCCCGGAAAATTAACGGGAAATATGCCATGCTTTGCCGAATTGACGGCGTAAATAATTACATCGCTTATTCCGACAGTATCAATATCTGGCGCGAAGCAAAAATAATAATGGAACCCAAATACTCCTGGGAACTGGTGCAGGTAGGCAATTCCGGCTCACCAATCGAGACAAAAGACGGTTGGCTGGTTATTACACACGCCGTAGGATCGATGAGAGAATATACTTTGGGCGCGGCATTGTACGAACTTGATAATCCGGAGAAAGAAATTGGAAGGCTGAGCAGTCCGCTGATGGTGCCCAACGAAGAAGAACGTGAAGGTTATGTGCCAAACGTAATTTATTCGTGTGGTTCGATGATCCATAATGACGACCTTATTATCCCTTACGCAATGTCCGATCATGCATCAACTTATGCAACCGTTAATCTTAAGGAACTGCTTGATGTATTAAAAGCCTCCGGAAGCCAGGCGGAAGCTGCCACATAACATTTACACATCGCTCCCGCAATGTGTGAATGATGTAATTAATTTCAAAAATTGTATAAGGTTTTTCTGATGTTAGATCTTCAAATTTGTAGTGGTGAAAATGTTTTCACCACTATAATTTTAACGAGATGAACCAAACTGAAGCAAAAGGAAATCTGACCGAACAGAAAGGTAAACTCAAACAGAAATTTGCAGGTCTGGTAAATGACGACCGGTTGTTTGCTGAAGGCAAGAAAGACGAAGTATTCGGAAAACATCAGGTCGGACTTGGCCAGTTGAAAGAAAAACTGAAGAAACTTACGTCAACACTTTAGTCGTTGGCGACTGATACTCCTGCAATATTTTGCAATCCAAAATTATTCTTCAAAATTATTCAGACTGCAATAATAGCAGGAAAAAGAAAAAAAACATAAAAAAAAGGTGATTCAAACCCTCCATTCTGTGAATGATGTAACTTTTTCCCGGAATTGTGTAACGCTTTTCAGCCAATAGAACCTCACCTTTGTAAAGTGAAAATTATTTCACCTACTGATTTAAATATTATGACAGATTCAGAAATAAAGTCAAACTGGAACACAATGAAAACCAAACTGCACCAGAAATTTACTGGTTTAAATAACAATGAAAAGATGCTGCTGAAAGACAAGAAAGATGAAGTGATTACAAGACTTCAGATCAAACTTGGTATTTCAAAAGAAGATTTACAAAAAATTATTGCAGGACTTTAAAAATCAGATAAAATTAATCATTTATAAAATTCTCTTTATTCTCACTTTAACTCAATCAAAATGAAAACATTTAAAATGAATGCCTTTACAAAAAGATTTCTTTTAGGAATTTTTACGCTTCTGTTTCTGTTTTCTGTTGAATCGCAAGCAAAAAAATACAAATTTTTGACTTCATCAGTTGTTCCGGCTGCACGAGGTTTTGCAAAAATAACCCGCGACAACAACCGGAACTACGTAATAAAACTGAATTTGACAAATCTGGCAGAAGTTCAACGATTGGATCCCTCAAAACTATCTTACGTTGTATGGATGGTAACTGACCGCGAAGAAACAAAAAACATCGGGCAGGTAGATAGTTCTACGAAGTTCATGTCGAAGAAATTGAAAGCATCGTTCGAAACAGTTTCGTCGTTTACACCAGCACAAATATTTATAACAACCGAAGATGACGCAAGTGTTCAGTATCCTGGAAATCAGGTGGTATTAACTACGAACAGGTTTACCAATTAATCAGGCTCTTAGCCAATATTTTATTCATTAAAATTAAAAAAACACACCATGGGAAATTTACTTTACCTAATCGCAATAATCCTCATCATCGGATGGGCAATTGGATTCTTTGCATACAGCGTTGGAAGTGTCATTCACATTCTTTTGGTTATCGCCATAATTGCAATAATACTTCGGGTTATCCGGGGATAGAACATAAGACACAATCATTATTAATCATCATTTAAAAACAAAAATTATGAATTCAGGAAAAGTATTGTTAAGTGTATTGGCTGGCGCAGCCGCAGGTGCATTGGTAGGAGTTTTATTCGCTCCACACAGAGGTAAAGTTACCCGCAAAAAAATAGCAAGACAAAGTGGAGCTTACGCTGACGGCGTGAAAGAAAAATTGAACGAAATAGTTGATACTATCGCCGAGAAATTAGAAAAAGTAAAAGGTGAAGTTACCGAATATGCCGATCAAAAAATGCACAAAACAGAAAACCTTAAATAAGGAAACGAAAATTGAAATGTTGCGAAAGTAATATTTGCATTGAACCTGCTCCGGAAAATTTTAACAGTGAAGATTTTCATCTGTTTATAATTTGATTCTTAATTGTCAGATGGAACTCGCCAATAATCATTCTCTTGTGTCCCGATATATCGGGATGGCTCGTTTCACGTTCATAGTTTCCGGAGCGGATTCAATTTTTCAAAAAATTAAAACCGGCAATATGAAAGATATTTCCTTTAGACCTATATTTTCATTGAGAAAGTTTAACCGATCTCACAAAGGTACTTTGATCGTTATCAACATTTTAACCTCTATTGATTTGGGTAAAAACAGGAAAATAATTCTTCCGGATCAAATGATCAAATGACATTTAAACAACAGGAGAAAATAGCGATGGAAGAAAATACAAATATATTTGAAACACTGTTTGCAAGTGCAACTGATTACAGCAGAACAGGATTTGAGCTCATAAAACTCAAAGCGCTCGATAAATTTTCGGAGGTGGTTTCTTCTCTGATATCCCACTATATTGTATTGATTATAATTGCTTCGTTCATCCTTTTTGTATCGCTGGGACTTGCCTATTGGCTCGGCGAAATCCTCGGAAAAATCTATTTCGGATTCTTTGCGGTTGCAGTTCTTTATGGCATTTCAGGGCTTGTTATAAACTTCCTTTTCCATAGAACAATCAAAAGAATTGTTGCTGATTATCTCATAAAAAAGGTGCTTAAATAAAACAACATGGAAAACATCACATCATCTGCCGGACTAAAAAACGCAATTCAAAGGCTGAAATTTCAGCAAGTAGAAAACGGCCAGCGTTTGGAAGAAGATTTTTACAATGTTGTGGATAGCTTAAAGCCCGCCAACATCTTCAGAAATGCAGTGGGTAACATCTCTGCCAATCCCGGATTGATCGACAATATTTTGGGCGGTGCCCTGGGGTTAGTCACAGGTTATCTTTCAAAAAAAATAGCCATAGGTGGTTCCGGTAATATCATCAAAAAACTTCTAGGTACCATTTTACAGTTTGGGGTAACCAGCGTTGTAGCCCAACACCCCCTCACGATTAAAGTAATTGGTCAGTTCTTTCTTCAAAAGATTCTCCGCAAAAAAGAACATAAGACAGAGATATCGTGACAGCTACCGGTAAAGAACTGCAACTTCCGTTTTATGCAAAGGCATCACTCATATTAATCGGGTTGTATGTTTTTATCAGCATGTTATACATTGCACAAAGCATTATCGTTCCTCTTGTTTTCGCTGTCATTATCTCCATCGTGCTTCATCCGGTAGTGATTTTTTTTGTACGCAGGAAGATTAACCGGGTTGTTTCCATCGTACTTACCATATTCCTCACTTTTATTGTCATTGCCTCAATTACTGCCTTCATAATTTCGCAGGCGAGCCAGTTAAGTCAATCGTGGCCAATGCTGGTGGATAAATTTACCGCCATGCTCAACGATACCATTTCCGGCGCATCCGGCTATTTCGACATAAGTCCTGAAATTATCAATGGTTATATTGATCAAGGTCAGGATGAATTGCTCAATATCGGCAAGGCTGAAATCGGTGAAACAATTATAACCATTGGCAGCATAATAATGGTACTGCTTTTGGTTCCCGTTTATGTCTTCATCATATTATTTTACCATTCGCTGCTGATCGAGTTTATTCACAAAATGTTTGGGAAAAGCGATCAAAGTCAGGTGACCGCAATTGTTTCAGAAACAAAAAATGTTATTCAGCTTTACCTTGTTGGGCTCATTATCGAAGCTGCTATAATTGCAGTTCTGAATTCTGTCGCTCTGCTGGCTCTTGGAATTGAATATGCCATCCTGCTTGGAATAATCGGGGCATTGCTCAACGTCATTCCATACATTGGCGGCATCGTTGCCGTAGCCTTGCCCATGATCGTCGCACTGGCCACAAAATCATCGGGCATGTATGCAATCTATGTTTTGATTATCTATTACATCATTCAATTGATTGACAATAACTACATCGTCCCGATCATCGTTTCCTCAAAAGTTAAGATCAATGCACTGTTCTCAATTATTGTGGTTTTTGCCGGAAATGCCTTGTGGGGAATATCCGGCATGTTTCTGTCAATACCACTGCTTGCAATTATAAAACTCATTTTCGACCACATCGAACCGCTAAAACCCTGGGGATTTTTATTGGGTGACACATGCCCTCTTTACTAAAAATGAAACCATTTACCAGAAAAACTAAACTATCATGATAAAAGAAGCCAGTACTGAAATTCTAATTATCACCTCCTATCCACCCAGGGAATGCGGCATAGCAACTTATTCGCAGGATTTAATCAGATCGTTGAATAATAAATTCAGCAATTCACTATCGATAAAAGTATGTGCGATGGAAGCCGATGAAGTGGATTATGAATATCCCGATGAAGTGAAATACATCCTGAAAACCTCCGTCGCCGCCGAATATGAAAAACTGGCAATCACAATAAATAATGACAAAAACCTCAAAATTGTGTTGATACAGCACGAGTTTGGTTTTTTTCACGTTCAGAAAGAAGCATTCCTGAAATTTATAACTGAAGTTTCAAAACCCGTTGTGGTCGTTTTTCATACCGTATTGCCACATCCCGACGAAAAATTCAAAATAAATGTACAGCGCATTGCGGCTGCCTGCGAATCAATCATTGTAATGACAAACACTTCCGCCGGACTTCTAACAAACGATTATGGTGTGCCACCGCAGAAAATTTCAGTAATAGCACACGGAACCCACCTGGTTCCAAGGTTAAACAAAACTTCGTTGAAGTTGAAATACAAACTAAAAGGCCGCAGGGTGCTGACCACTTTCGGGTTGTTAAGTGCAGGAAAAAGCATTGAAACCACCATAGAAGCATTACCGGCCATTGTTGATAAATGCCCTAAAGTAATGTTTTTGGTGATAGGGAAAACACATCCTGAAGTGGTGAAAAACGAAGGCGAAAAGTACCGGGAAATGCTCGTCAAAAGAGTGGAAGAACTTGGGCTTGGGGACAATGTGAGATTTATTAACAAATATCTTGATTTGCCCGAACTGCTCGAATATCTACAACTTACCGATATCTATCTTTTCACGACCAACGATCCGAACCAGGCCGTAAGCGGCACTTTTGTTTACGCAATGAGTTGTGGGTGCCCAATTATTTCGACACCGATACCACATGCAAAAGAAATATTGCCGAAGGATACAGGTATTATTTTTGATTTTCGGAATACGCAGCAATTGGCTGCTGCTGTGAACAGGCTTCTCAAAAATGATAAATTGCGAAGGAGTATCAGCATAAATACCTTGCAGAAAATAGTTTCAACAGCATGGGAAAATTCGGCAGTTGCACATGCGATGCTGTTCGATAAAATTGTTGGCAATAAAATTACCATCCGCTATAATTTGCCGGCCATTAACCTGAAACATCTGAACGATATGACCACCAAAACCGGGATGATTCAGTTCTCAAAAATCAACCAGCCGGATATTGGCTCAGGATACACCCTCGATGACAATGCCAGGGCACTTGTTGCAACCTGCATGTATCTGGAAGCAACCGGCGACAGGAAAATCGTTTATAAGATCAAAAAATACCTCCGCTTTATAAAATATTGCCAGCAACCTGAAGGCGACTTTTTAAATTATGTAGATAAAGACCTTAATTTTACCGGGCAGAACCAGGAAGTCAACTTAGATGATTCGAATGGCCGTGCTATTTGGGCCTTGGGATATCTGACTTCATTGTCAAACCTTTTGCCCGCCAAACTTATTTCTGACGCCGGATCAATGATTGAAAAATCAATGCCGCACATGCGAACAGTAAGCTCCACAAGGTCGATGGCATTTGCCGTTAAAGGTTTATATCATTATCAAACCGTGGTAAATTCTCCTGAAAATATTGAACTCATAAAAACCTTTGCCAACCGAATGGTTCAGATGTACAGGCACGAATCAGGTAAAGGTTGGGAATGGTTTGAAAGTTACCTCACCTACGGAAACAGTACCTTGCCCGAAGCCATGCTTTACGCATGGTTACTGACAAAAGATGCGGTTTATAAAGACATGGCCCTTGCATCGTTCAAATTTTTGCTCAAACAAATTTTCAATGAGAACGGGATTGAAGTAATTTCGAACAAGCACTGGCTTCAAAAAGGACAAAAACCGGGGAAGTTTGGCGAACAGCCCATTGATGTTGCCTACACAATAATGACATTGAGTACCTTTTACCATGTATTTAACGACGACGATTACCGTGAGAAAAAGGAAACAGCCTTTAACTGGTTTCTGGGAAGTAACCGCTTGCACCAGATTGTTTACAATCCATGTACCGGCGGTTGTTACGACGGGCTGGAAGATACGCATGTGAACCTCAATCAGGGTGCAGAATC
>JAUYEQ010000010.1 GCA_030691295.1 Bacteroidota bacterium | reverse complement strand
AAGAACATGAATTGAATCCAATTGACGTCAGCTATACCCAAATCGGGAACAAATCAACAACATTCACTGATTTGCTCGAAGCAAACCCTTTTCTGAAAAAAAGCTATGAAGAGCAGTTTATTGCCGGAGGCAGTTATTCGTTTACCTACAATGAGCAAATGCTGACCGGGAAAAAATTGCAATCCTATTTTCAAGGCAACTCAGAGCTTGCCGGTAATGTTTTTTCACTGGCAAACGGTATTTTCGGCAACAAAGTATCGTCAGAAAATCCTTCAAAAGTGGTTGGCTCAATCTATTCGCAATACGCAAAACTCAGCCTCGACGGACGCAGTTATCTCAATTTCAAGGATAAAAACAAACTGGCCATGCGGGTTTTTGCCGGAGTAGCCCAACCATTCGGGAATTCTTCCGTGATGCCTTATATCAAGCAGTTCTTCTCCGGAGGACCAAACAGTATCCGTGCTTTTCAGATTAATTCTGTTGGTCCCGGAACATATTTTCAGGATACAGGCAAAAGAGGCTTTTTGCAAATGGGAGGCGATGTAAAACTGGAAGCAAATGCAGAATACCGCTTTGGCATTTACAGCTTCTTCAAAGGAGCTTTGTTTGTCGATGCCGGAAATGTGTGGTTGCTTAAATCAAATCCGGCCAATACCGGAAGCCCGTTCATGTTTTCCAAATTTATGAACCAGATGGCCGTTGGCGCCGGAGCAGGGATAAGAATCGATGTTTCCTTTTTCATCCTGCGTTTCGATCTGGCCATGCCACTGCGAAAACCATGGCTCGAAGAAAACAGCCGCTGGGTAACCAACGAAATCAACTTCGGAAGCTCAGCCTGGAGACAAGACAATTTGGTTCTGAATGTGGCGATTGGATATCCTTTTTAAACCTGAACATTCATACATACCCAGCCTGCCAGGTGCGATAATCAAAATACAAAATATGTGGTTTACCAAATCAAACCAAGAAGTTCTCAAAGAACTTGATGTCGATTTATTAAAGGGGCTTTCTGAAGAAGAAGCCAAAATCAGGATGGCGAAATATGGCCTGAATAAATTAACTGCCAAAAAGAAGAAAAACATCCTTCAACTGTTTGTTGCCCAACTTCAGGAATGGCTCATCTACATCCTGTTCGCGGCTGTGGTGATTACCTTGTTTATGGGCGAGTACATCGATTCGGTAATCATTCTGCTGGTAATTATTGTAAATGCCGTGCTGGGCGTAGTTCAGGAAGTAAAAGCCGGAAAGGCGATTGAAGCGCTTCAGAAAATGTCGTTTCCAAAGGCGCTTGTCCGCCGAAACGGTGAGGTAAAGGAAGTTGATTCTGAAAATGTCGTTCCCGGTGACATTCTGATCCTCGATGCCGGACGGTTCATTGCCGCCGATATCCGTTTAATCGAGTCGGCCAATCTGCAAATTGAGGAATCGGCTTTGACCGGAGAATCTGTTCCTTCAGAAAAAAATGCAGCATTTGCTTATAGCGACCCCAAAACACCGCTTGGAGACCGCGATAATATTGCGTTTATGTCAACCCTTGTGACCAACGGACGAGGCATTGGAGTAGTGGTTGAAACCGGTATGAATACCGAAGTCGGCAAAATCGCACACATCATCAACAGCGAAGAAAAGACCAAAACACCGCTGGAAATCCGGCTCGACGACCTGGGTAAAACACTTGGCAAAATTGCCATCGGAATCTGTGTTTTTATTTTCCTGATTGCTTTAATCCAGGGCCGCGAACTGACAGAAATGTTCCTGATGTCGGTTTCGCTGGCTGTAGCTGCTATTCCTGAAGGACTTGCAGCCATCGTGGCAGTGGTTCTTTCAATCGGCGTAACCAGCATGTCGAAGAAAAACGCGATTATCAAAAAATTACCAGCGGTTGAAACACTCGGATCTGTCAACATTATTTGCTCCGACAAAACCGGAACATTGACGCAAAACAAACACATGTTTTGCTGAATGGGGAAATTGTTCCCATTACCGATGAGCACAAATCAAAATACAACAACGCTACGGATGGCATGTCGAACAATGCGCTCCGTACGCTGGGCGTGGCTTTTAAAGACGTAAGTTCTGCCATAACTGCTGCTGAAATGGAGAAAGATCTGGTACTTATCGGGGTTGTAGGAATGATCGACCCTCCCCGACCGGAAGTAAAGGAATCTATTCAGAAAGCGAAACAAGCCGGAATCACCACCATCATGATTACCGGCGACCACAAGAACACCGCATTCGCCATTGCAAAAGAATTGGGAATTGCTGAAAACATTGATCAAGCAATTACCGGTCAGGATATTGAAGATTTTTCGGAAGCTGAATTTACTGAAAAAGCGGTTGGGTTTCGTGTATTTGCACGTGTATCGCCCGAACACAAAGTACGCATTGTACATGCCCTGAAATCTCACGGAAACATTGTATCGATGACAGGCGACGGAGTGAACGATGCACCTTCGCTAAATGCCGCCGATATTGGTGTGGCCATGGGAATTACCGGCACTGATGTAGCCAAAGGCGCGTCGGATATGATACTGACAGATGATAACTTTGCCACCATTGTTTCAGCCATTGAACATGGCCGTAATATTTACAACAACATTAAGAAGTCGGTCATCTTTTTGCTGACCTGTAACCTCGGCGAAGTAGTGACCATGTTTGCAGCAATTCTGATTGGCTGGGATGCGCCGCTGATTGCGACTCAGCTTCTTTGGATCAACCTTATCACCGATTCGTTTCCGGCAGTCGCACTGGGCATGGATCCCGGAAGTCCGGATGTGATGAAGGAAAAACCGCACAATTCGAAAGAGAGTTTCTTTGCAGGCGGAGCAGCATTTCATCTGATCCTTGGTGGGTTCTTAATCGGAGCATTGACCATTCTGGCTTTCTGGTTCGGATATTACGAACACGGATACAGCCCGTTTGATCATTCCGTTCCGGCAGAAACTGTTGAATATGCCCGCACCATGGCCTTTATGGTTTTGGTAATGTGCCAGTTATTTTATTCGCTGGCGATGCGGCACAGTTCAAAATCAATTTTCCAGATTGGCGTTTTCTCGAATAAATATCTCATGGGAGCTATTTTGCTGGGTATATTTCTTCAGTTATTCGTCATAGAAATTCCTGTCATGCAACGTGCTTTCCATTTGCAGATGCTCGATTTGGGCGGCTGGGTAATTGCCATTTCCCTTGGTTTGGTTCCACTGCTGTTTAACGAGATTTTAAAAATATTTATTCGGGCACGCAACCGGAAAGAGGGTTTAAGATAATCTGTATGACTAAATTCCTTTTTGTTAAAATAACCACGAAGTGGTTGAATATGAATAGCCCTGAGTGAAACTCAG
>JAUYEQ010000203.1 GCA_030691295.1 Bacteroidota bacterium | reverse complement strand
ATGATAGTGCTTCAGATAATTGTAAATGAGGAAATTCAGTCCGTATCTTTTGTTCAAGTAATTCTCTATTGTCGGTTAAAAGTGCAGGAATTAAAGGATTACCCAAATATGCAACATATTGACTTTCATTATTTACAAAACAAGGTTCTCTGTCGGCGTGATTTAAAAAATAATCAACCTCCTGAATTTTTTCAGGAACAATCGAAATTGATTTGCCTAAATGTGAAATATTTACCAAACCTGTTGCCCTTAAATAACGAAAACAAGCATCAGCATAATCTCGCATATTACTTGCTTTGGTTTTTAAGAATTTTGATGTCGAGGCATCATTGGTTTCTCTTGTTTTTGTATTTCCCGAACTAATATCATTGCTATAAATGTCTCTAAGTTCCTGTTCCAAATATCTTGCACGGAACTTCTTGTAATTCCCTTCATTTTGAGCTTTTTCAATTCTGAATTTGTCAATTTTAGCAACAATGGTATCGAATTGCCTGTAATCAACTAATTGCAATCCGAATAACATTAACTCGTCAAATTTCAGAGAACCAAAGTGCCGAACCAATCGGAATAGTTCTAAATATGGCTTAACCCAAAAATCTGCTGAATTTTCTGTTGGCTTATGATATGGAGATGGTATTTGAAATTTGAGTAATTGCCTTAAAAAAATTTCCTCTTTACGTTTTGCTTCAACTAATTCGGTACCCGCAGGAGTTAATCTAATCGTGGGAGATAAAACAACAAAACCAAGCGATTTCGGGGCTCGGTTTATTCTGTCTCTTGCACTAAAGGCTGGGTCATTTGCACCTTCACCGTTGAAAAAGTTTTCTTCTTTCAACAGTTCCATAAATGCCCTTTGGGTGTCTGTGTTCCATATTTGACCTGAAAAATGAGTATTCAATAACTCAATTTCAGGTATCATTTTAGCTGGAGTTCTCGGGGAAGTTGTAACGAATATTACTTTGCTGTTAATCCTTGCCATAATCTATTTAAAATGCTAATTCTGTTTGAAGTTCCAACTTTGGATATTTTTTGTTTGCCTCATTTCCATAATTTGATATTAAAATGTGGCTTGCGGTAGATTTGAACCGATTCCTAATATTTACAGCATAGGATTTACCATATTCATCAAAAATCAAATCATTATACAGTTTCTCAGTTAATGGTGTTCTGCCAATTACCATTAATGCTTTACATTTAAGGTTCAAAAAGCTATTAGCTAATTCAGTATGGTTTTTTTCATTAAAACCATCTTTATACTCAGCATTTCCATAATCAGAGAAAACGCAATCGTAAGGAGGGTCTAAAAACATAAAATCATCTTCGTTAGCCATATCAAAAATGTTTTTATAATCCAGATTGTATATTTCCGTATTGGCAAGTAACTTACTGTGTGCTTTGGTAACTAGGGAAGTATTGAGGTTAGCATATCTGCCATAAGGAACATTAAATTCACCTTTTGCATTATACCTAATCATGCCCGAATAAGCGGTTTTATTGATAAAAAAGTACAAAAGAGCATCGGAATATTTCTTTTCTGTCAAATCGTTGAACATATCTCTGATTTGGTAATACAAAGCCTCATTTTCGTCATCAACTCTTAAATCAGGTGTTTTCGCTTTTAACTCTTCAAACTTTCTACGATTGATTAAGTATGTTTTCTCTATTTCCAGAAGCTCTTTACTAAGTAACTCAAATTCTGATTTAACTCCCTTGTAAAAAGCCATCAATTTCGAATTAATGTCGTTTATTATTGCTTTTTTGGGTTCTAAATAAAAGTACAAAGCCCCTCCACCAAAAAAAGGTTCAATATACCTTCCTGTGAAACTGGGAATGTGTTTTATTAAATGAGGTATTTCTTTCGATTTACCTCCCCTATATTTTACAAGTGGTTTCATATATTTTACTTTTTAAATCCAGATTTATACTCAATCACGCTTTCGTGTACAATGTCAAGTACTTTTTCTGCATTTTCCTCATCTTTCACAACTGAATAAATCTGTTCAGCGAGCCAAAGGTTTAACAGTTGGTCTTTGTCGGTTTCTAACAAATCGGCAAGAGTTGAAACTTGTTCCCTTTTTGCTCGTCTTTCTCCTCGCTCAATTTTACAATAAGTAGCCGTATCTATCTCCAAAGCAGCAGCCAATTGTCTTTGAGGCATTTGTTTTTGTTCCCTTAACTGTTTAATCCTATCAGCAAACAACATATTGTGAATTTTTGTCTTGACATTATTTGGCAAATATAAATCTTTAAATTGTAAAAGTCAATTTTTCTTTCTGCAAACTTCTTAATCATTGGTAGACTGTCTTTTCTTCGGCTTGTTGGTAACTATGTAATAGCACGAAGTTATTATACTTTTTGGTTATTTTATTCATTTCTTTTTTTTCTCCATGTTAATGTTCAACCTGTCCAATGGGCTTTGTATCCTGTTGATGGCTTTATTGCTTACATGTGTGTAAATCATGGTGGTTTTAATGCTCGAATGCCCAAGCAACTGTTGGATATATCTTACGTCGATCCCTGCTTCTATCAGGTGTGTTGCAAACGAGTGACGCAGGTTGTGCACACTTCCCTTTTTCGACAAGCCGCTTTTTTCAAGCGCCGCTGCCATCACTTTTTGCACGCTTCCTTTGCTGTAATGCGCCCCGGCAAACTGACCCTCAAAAACGTAATCCTTGCCCGGGTACAACGCCCTGTAATTTTCGAGCATGGCCAAAACAGAATTAGGAAGCATCACGATCCGGTCTTTTTTGCCCTTGGCGTTTTTTACATGTATTTTTTGTTCGGCCAGTAATATATCGCCCCACTTTAACGTAACCACTTCGCCTACCCTAAGCCCGGCGCCGTATGCAATCATCAGCGCAATTTTGTGTTTCGGGTTGTCAATAGCAGTAAAAATAGTGGCACATTCTTCGGGGGTAAATACCACCCTCAGCTTTTTTTCTTTTTTAGGCCGTGGCAACTTAAACTCAAAATTCAGGTTTTTTTCTACATGCCTGTAATAATAGTTCAGCGCACTTACCAACATGTGACCGGTAGTTGCCGAGAGGCCTTTTTCCATCAACCCGCCCAGATATTTTACAATTTGTTTGTATTCAAACGAGGCAGGATCGCGGTAATCGTTGTCGCACAAAAACCTGCAAAACGCGTTTCCATAATTTTTAATGGTTGCATCGCTTAAGTTGTTGGCCAGCATGGCGTCCATCATCGAAACTACAAATCCACGCGAAGTTTCGGGAACTTTTTCGAGTACCTGATTTTTGGCCTTTTGCAGCAGAAACTGTTTCTGGTTGGGCAACTTTTCTTTCAGCAGGTAACCCGCCGGAAGCAGGTTTTTAAAAACCACCTTCTCCGGTCCGTAATGAACCGTTAAAGCTTTATAAACATCGGGCGCTGCCGGTAAAAGGTAGCACCCGTGAGGCACACTGTACCTCGACATCGAGAAACGTTTTATTTTTTCCCGCAACATAAATACCGGGGGAACAAATACCTGCATCCACCGGTTATCTTCAATGTGTGGCTTTACAATTAAAACCGCGCCCCCTTTCACCGGTTGTTCCTTTTCAACATAGTCGGAAGGAAAAAAACCGTTTACATGGAGCGCCATTTCGGCTTTTTCTTTTACCGACAGGTTTCGCATAGCCATGTAAACTTTTTGCTGTTTGTTCCAGTAAATTCCTTTTACAGCCAGCAGTTCTTTGCTCACGGCAAAATGGTAATTCATACTGAAAACCCAGTATTTCCCAATGTTTTCGTGCAATTGCAAACGCAGCTTTTGCGCAAGCGGAATTTCCGCTTTATGTTCCTTTAAATCCTTTTTAACAGTTTTTTCAGGAAGTATCGTCGCCTCGCCTTCCGGTTTTCCCGAAAGATTTACTGAGGTAACTATGGGTGGAAGGTCACGGCTTTCAGCGCCGGCCACCTGAACTGTTTTTGCATATTCCGGTCTTGGGTTTTCAATTACAAGGTTATCGAAGTTCTTTTTCAGCAAATTGTAATTCGCATTGTTATAATCGAGGTACCAGCATCGAAGGGTTGAGCTGTAAACCGCATTCAACGTTTTCAGTTTCTCATTAACCTCAAAAGAATACGGAAAGCAGATGCCTATTCGGTCTGCTCCTCTGTGCTGTATTTTTTTTAAGGTTAAGATCATTGGTCAATTTTATTGAATTACAGGTATTGTATAGCGGAGAGTTTACAGTACTTTTTTGTGTTCCGATTGTTTCCAAGCCGCTATTGTCAATCATTTGAAAATTCATTTTAAAGCTTTAAAAGTAGGTGGTTATGTTTACAAATCAAAATAATTGTCTATCTTTTTTTGACGTTAAATGATTCGAAATTAAATTATCCAGCGGACTAACAATTTTTCCAGCAGCTTTTGGCGTTATGTGGGTGTAAATCATGGTGGTTTTATGCGGCTGTTATCAGCAACAATAATTTGTGCTACGGATTTTCAACAAAACTAAAAATACTGAAACATTCTTCCATCGTCAATACTGTTGGCAAATGATGCTCTTTTCGAGGAAGTGTCAATTTATAATCCGTTAAAAAATCTGTTAAAGGGTAAAACAACAAAAGACCCATCTCTGAGTCTTTTGTCTAATATCTATCATCTAAAATCTTCTTCTTTATACGATCGGGAAAATCTTGTGATCGGCCAGATATTCCATGATGGTTTTTATATTTGTTGCCCGGTTTTCGGGTTTCAAGAGCAAGGTCGGATTTTCAGGAGCAACAAATTGCAGGTCGGCTCCGGGAAGGTTCGCGATCAATCCTTCTTCAAATTTTTCGTACAATTCAGGTTTGTTCTCTTTGCAAAATTCCAGCGTCGCATCCATGTGAATCAGCTTAAACCGGTCTTCGCCAATGATCTGAATCACTTGTTTACGGATGTTTTCATCCGGAGAAATAAACGAACAAATGGTGATAATTCCTTGATCGTTCAGCAATTTGCTGATGTGGGCCACACGGCGCAGGTGTTCGGCGCGATCGGTTGGCGAAAAGTCAAGTTCGTTTGAAAGGCCCGACCGGATTGAACTTCCATCTAACAAAACAACCGTTGCGCCGGCATCGAACAGTTCTTTTTCGAGCGTAAATGCCAGTTCATTCTTTCCTGAACCGTGCAATCCGGTAATCCAAAGGGTTGCCGGATTTTGGTTGAAACGTTTCTGACGTTGTGCGTCCGAAATCAGGCATTCGCCTTTGTGTATCCTGCTTTTATTGGCTTCCAGCGTTTTTTCGTCTACAATTTTCGACGGAAGATCCTCTGCGCTCAATTTATCAATGATCATCCCAACAGCCACCGTGTTGTTGGTAATCGGGTCGATCAGTATAAAAGAGCCTGTGCTGCGGTTCTTTTTGTAAGGATCGAAGAAAATCGCCTTGTTGGTGGTCAGAACTACCCGTCCAATTTCGTTCAGCTCAAAGTGATCAACCGATGATTTTTCAAGCGTATTGACATCCACTTTATACCTGATTTTATCAAACCGAACCCGTGTGGTATTGTTGGCATGTTTGATGAAAAGCTGCATATTTGGGTCCATCGGTTTTTCGTCCATCCATACGAGATTGGCTTCAAAATGACGTTCGATGCGTGGCAAATTGTCGGGATAAACAATCATATCGCCGCGCGAAATGTCAATCTCGTCTTCAAGTGTAATGGTAACCGATTGCGGTGGAAAGGCCTCGTCGAGGTTCTCGTCGTAAGTAATAATTTCTTTTATGGTTGAAGTTTTGCGCGAAGGCAGCACCATTATTTTTTCGCCTTTCCGGATAATTCCTGAAGCTACACGGGCTGAGAAACCACGGAAATCGAGATCGGGCCGAAGCACGTACTGAACAGGGAAACGCATGTCGTCGAAATTGCGGTCGCTGCTAATGTGCACCGATTCGAGGAACTCCAGCATACTTGGGCCATGATACCAGGGCATCAGGGTGGTCGGTTCCACCACATTTTCACCTTTCAGCGCGGCAATCGGAATAAAATTCACATCCGGAACATCCAGTTGCGTGATGAATGATTTGTATTCGGCGACAATTTCATCGAACACTTTCTGGTCGTAATTCACCAGATCCATTTTATTGACCGCCAGCACCACGTGTTTGATACCCAGCAACGAAACTAAAAACGTATGACGGCGGGTTTGGGTGATCACCCCTTTGGTGGCATCAATCAGGATAATGGCCAGGTTGGCGGTTGACGCGCCGGTAACCATGTTTCGCGTGTATTGCGTGTGTCCGGGCGTATCGGCGATGATGAATTTCCGCTTGTTGGTAGAGAAGTAGCGGTAAGCAACATCAATGGTAATTCCCTGTTCGCGTT
>JAUYEQ010000189.1 GCA_030691295.1 Bacteroidota bacterium | reverse complement strand
TATTGAAAACCAGATTTCCTTGGTATGGTAATCGGTCGCCAAAGCACCAATCTTATCCAATGCCGCTGAATTCCACACATATTCGGAATTATACCGGGGACGAACACGATAAATGAGTTTCCCGTTATTTTCTGAAGCAAGCGGAGGAAGTGCGTACCCATCATATACCTGGGTACTTTCGTCCTTGTATTTATCCGTGTAATGAAATCTTCTCATATCAGACCATGTTTCCATTGGAGCCCATGCCCACAGGTGAATGTATTTCTGACACAAAATTTTCGACATGGTGAGTTTGTTTACATCAGTAGGTACAACTGCTGTAAGAAATGCAGTTTTATCAGCACCCGATACAGGAACAGATGTTCCTAAAGTTGTTGCACCGGTATAGGTATTTGTAAAATCGATTGCTGATGATACTCCTTGTGAATAAGCTGCCAGTGCTGTAGCTTTATCTCCTTTTCTGAAAGCTGCTTCAGCCTTTATAAATTGCAATTGAGAATAAGTCATCAAAGGCCATTTTACATTATTGGTAAATAAATACATACCAATGGTACCCGCAGGTGCGGTGGAGATGCTGTTAATCCCATAAATATTGTAAGGTCTGTCGTTGGCAGATATTGGCGTGTAGCCCAAGTTTGGCTCAACTCCAACATATTTTGCTCCTTCAACACCATTTATAAGATTTGTAGAAGGTGGAAGCATTATTTTAATACGTGGGTCGGTGGCTCCAAATACAGTTCCATCCATAAGACTAACAATAAACTTAGACGGACGGGCACCCAGGTAATTTCCTCTCATTGGACCAAAAAAACTTGCATCTGCTGAAACGGAACCTGCAAATCCAATCAACGCATTGTCGGCATTGCTGGTAAATGCACTGTCAACATAGGCCATTATTTTTTCGGGTTTGTAAAGAGCTGATTTATTGGACAAATGCGACATATTAATTGCCAATAGTCCATAAGTAAATCTCTTCCATTTCAGTCGGTTTCCAGCATATATCTGGTCGCCTTTACCTGCAAAATTAGCTGAAACAGAGCCGTCAGATCTATTTAGATTCACAATGGCTTTTTCGCAAATTTTTACAACTTCCTCGTAAACAAGCTGCTGCTCGTCGTAAGCAAATGTATATAATCCAGGCTTAAAGGCTTCTTTGTATATTACCGGACCGTGCATATCGGTTAGCATTTGCCAACCCCAAGCCTGTATTGCGTATCCAATACCAGCAAGATCCCAACGTTCTTCTTTTTCAGAAATGGTGATCATATCGGTAAGGTTGATCCCAAGTTTCCAATATACTGCCCTCCAATGTTCTGCCATATCCGCAGTCCAGGCTGGTGTACCTTGCCGGTCATAAGCATAATTAGTGGAATAAAATGCAAAGTTTTGGGTATAATAGTTCAACATTCTGGCATCCCACTGCATTGACAATGAAAGTTGCTGTTCCATCGCTCCCAGATAAAGATAAGCGGTTACCTTTTCAGGCCCATTGGGGTTTTTGTTTACGTCAAGCCAGTCTTCGCAACCGCTCGAAATTATCAACATTACCCCGATTAATAGTGAAAATATTATTTTTTTCATTTTTATATCAGTTTAAAATCCAACTTTAATTCCAAAATTTATACCCATTGGCAATGGGAAGTTTCCGTAATCCATACCGGCTGAACCGGAACCGGAAACAGCAGCATTATTACCAAGGATAACAGGATCGAGGCCTCTGTAATTAGTTAACAAAAACAAATCGGTTGCAGTTGTAAATATTGACAAATTCTTAATCGTTTTCAAATGAGCGTCCAAAAACGATTTGGAAAATCTGTAAGAAAGTGTCACATCTTTTAGCCTTACCCAATTGATATTTTTTTCGACAAAATCTTCCTCATTCATCAAACCATTGTTGGGAGTAGTGTAGTAATAAGAAGCTCCACTGGTATAAGGCATTATCTGAATATTATTCGCGGTTGGATTAGCTGAATTTTCATATCCGTCTTTGATGATTCCTTTAACTACAACCGGAATTTCACGGTCTAAAGTACGGGTTGACAAACCTCTGACAGTCAGAAAGTGTTCAGTTCCATTGAACACATCTCCACCTTTTCTCATATCCAAAAGGAACGAAAGTTCGAAATTTCCCAACACAAAACGGTTGGTAAGTCCAACAGTAAAATCAGGATTACGATCACCAATGGCTCCGAAAGTACCTTTTCGCAAAGGCAACCCGGTTTGAGGATTAATCAATACATCGCCATTATTGTTCCTTTCATAAGGAAGTCCTGAAATAGTAGTAGTAGCTTCGCCTACAATTGCACCATTTCTTACGTTTCCGTAAAACCATGTATCTGAATTGTAGAATTCTGTTAATCCAGTAGGCAGGTAAGTCAGTTTGCTTTCCATTTTATTGAAGTTGCCATAAATCTCCCATCTGAAATTATTGCTGATTACAGGAACACCTGTAAATTGCAATTCGATTCCACTGTTCCACATGGTACCTCCATTCATAACCGAAAGAACATAACCGGTACCATAACTTAATCGTAAGTTGCTGATTATCTGATCAACTGATTCCTTCTTGTAATAGGTGGCATCCATTCCCAAACGGTTATTGAAGACTTTAACTTCTATTCCGCCTTCATAAGAAGTCGTTTTTTCAGGTTTTAACAATGGATTTGGTCCGGTAAAACCATAAGCGTATCCACCTCCGGTAGTCGGTTGTGATTCTAGTGCAGGATAAACGCCATAAGGTGGCGGATCTTTACGTGCAATTGCATAAGCACCACGCAGCTTGGCAAAAGTTAACCATTCCATTTCTTTCAAGGAAGGTATTTCTGACAATACCAATGCAAAATTAGCTCCAGGATAAAAGAAAGAATTGTTATCAGTCGGCAAGGTTGAAGACCAGTCGTTACGTCCTGATAATTGAACATTAAGGATACTTTTATAGTTCAGTGTTAATATACTTACCGCACCAATTACTCTTTTCTGTTCAATTTTCGACCTGTTTCTTTGTTTATCAGGTGGGATGTTATTTAATGCAGCAAAATTCGGGTCAAGAAATGACTCACCCGAACCGGCAACCGATTTATAGTAATAATCATAAATTGTACTTCCAACCTTAAAATCAATATTTAAATCGCCAACTTTTTTCTTTAGCATGGCAAAATATTCATAAGTCATCGACCGGTTATTGGCGACAGCATCATCAATTATACCACCGTAAGAGCGCGCCAGGTTTGATTCAGGATGACGAAGCATGTAATTTTGGTCGGCATAAATATCCATACCGAATTTGCCTCTGAATGTCAGCCAATCTGTTGCGTGGAAATTCAAAACCGAAACACTGGTTATGCGTGAAGTTTTTGTCCAATATTTATTTTTGTTAATATTGAAATATGGATTTTCATAAGCATCTGCTGTTCCGGTAAATTGTCTTCTTGTACCGTCAACATTTAAAAAATTGCTGGCATCATCTCCTGATGGCCAAATTAACAAACCAATCATAGGTCCGCCAGAACTTTTAAAAACCCTGTCAACATAATCGTTGGTATAAGCCATTGAAAAGTCGAAATCAAAATATTTTGACAATTCGCCTTTAATAGAATTTGATAAACTGAACTTTTCCTGAGCAGTGCCAGGAATTACCCCTTCCGAATTATTATAAGTTGTTGAAAGACGGTATTGGGTTTTTTCACTTCCACCTTCGAGGGAAACATTGTGCTTGCTCGAAAATCCGGTCTGGAAAAATGGAGTAATATTATCGTATAAGGTCGAATCGGAAGCATAGGGTTCTCCGAAATAGGTAAATACAGTATTGTCTGTTATGCCGTTCAATCCCTGACCATATTTTCGTTGAATTTCAGGATATTTATTGATTTTTACGACTGCAAAATTATTGCTGTAATTCACCCTTAAATCACCTGCTTTCCCACGTTTGGTTGTTATTACAATGGCACCGTTTGAAGCTTCAACCCCATAAAGCGAAGTTGCTTCCGGACCTTTAAGGACTACTACAGATTCAATGTCTTCGGGATTGATGTCAGCTGCTCTGTTTGAAAAGTCAACACCTCTGTTTTCGAGCGACATACCACTTACCCCAGCAGTAGCAAAACTATTGGTAGAGAAGGTGCGGTTGTTGTAAGGCATCCCGTCAACAATATAAATAGGCTCGTTACTTCCTGAAAGAGAGCTGATCCCACGAATTACAACTGATGAAGATGCGCCAGGTAAACCAGATGATTGGTTAACCGAAATACCTGCAACGCGACCCTGAAGGGCATCAACAAAATTCGAACGCTGACTTTGAGCGATTTCAGAACCCTTTACTTCAGTAACTGCAACACCGAGGTTTCTTTTGTCTTCTTTCATCCCCAAGGCTGTAACAACAACCTCCTGAACCTGTTGGAAATCAGTTTCCAACTTCACATTAATTACAGTTGACTTATCAACCAAAATTTCTTTCGGGCGATAGCCAATTGATGTAAATACAAGTGTTTGTCCACTTGTAACCTGGATAGTATATCCACCAGAGCCATCGGTTATAGTACCTTTTGTGGTACCTTTTACCAATACTGTAGTTCCTGGAATGGACTCATTGTTACTCGCATCAAGCACCTGACCTTTAACAGCAAGTGATTGAGCACTGGATGTCTGCGCAAGCATGATCCCCAGTCCTATTAAACACATTAGAAGGATTGCTTTCATTTCATTTCATTTAATTTTGGTTATTTAAAAATTATTTTACTAAATATTTTGAAGGATCAATCAAGAATGTATTATAAAATTTATTGTAAATTCAGCTAAAATTAGTTGTCATACAAATAGAAAATAAATATTGCAATAATGATCGCATCGGCAGCACAGATCAAAAAAGGATCAAATGATTAGCAATAAATGATGGGACTAAAATTAAAACTTATTTTTTGAAAAATCGGTGTTTTTGTAACATGTAATACCAATTTATTTTTTTTGTAATTTTATCATTTTTTAACAATTGGATATCAGCGCGTTACAAATCTAAAATAATGGTATTATTTTCTATAACATATCCGGGAGCTCTAATCGGGGATTTTTATTGGTACAATAAGTAGTTTTTTCGCAGCTTTTTAAAATCAGATAAGCCGGGTTCCCATGAATCGCGAATCTCCTTTTCAGATTTTCCGGCAATAATTTGTTCTTTTAGCAGCGTTGTACCGGCCAGTTTATCGAAGTTTCCCATCTGATTGCTCTGCTTAAAATCGAAGAATTTTTCTTTGTAGGGATAGGCTTTGTACATATCTATCAGCCATTTGAGGTTGATCTGGCCAGTTTTGACAAATTCACCGGTATCGTATTTTCGCAAATCAAGTCCGTAGCAGACTTTGTTCTGGTGAAGCGGAGTTTCACTCATTCCTTTTATACTGACGGGTGTAAACGTAAAATCATATTTACCTTTCAAATCGGGATTTCCCAATACTGTAAAAGGAAAATGAGTGCCCCTGCCCTGACTGATAATTGTTCCTTCAAACAAACAAAGTGATGGATACAGAAGTATGGATTGCTGTGTATTTAGATTGGGAGATGGCGAAACCGGTAGTGTATATTGCATGTTGCGGGAATAATTCTCAACTTGTATGACAATAATTTTGCATTGAATTTTATTTGCCAGCCAGCCTTCGCCATTGTACATGCGGGCAAGTTCGCCAACAGTCATTCCGTGGGTAATCGGTATAGGAAACATTCCAATTCCCGATTTAAGTTTCATATCCAAAATTGGTCCGTCAACACTAAAGCCGGTTGGGTTTGGACGATCAAGAATAATCAGCTCTTTGCCATTTTCGGCACAGGCTTCCATCACCCTTGCCAACAAATTGATGTAAGTGTAAAACCGTGCGCCAACATCCTGAATATCAAAAATCACCAGATCTACATTCTCCAGATCTTCTTTCGAAGGTTTGCTTTTTTTGCCGTAAAGTGAAATTTCAGGAATACCTGTTTTTGCATCAACACTGTCGGAAACAACAGCACCTGCACTGGCAGTTCCACGAAATCCATGCTCCGGACCAAAGATTTTAACAATATTTACTTCCAAAGATTTCAAACTATCAATCAGCGAAACTTTTCCAATTACCGAGGTTTGATTGGCAACTATGGCAACTTGTTTGCCTTTTAATAAAGGAAGGTATTTTTCAGTTTGATCGGCTCCGGTTTTTATTTCAGTAAGAACTGATGAAGAACTTTCAACATGCGACTGTTTTTTACGAGTATTTCCGCAGGAAATAAAAACTGTAAATACAAATGTCAAAACCAATATTGAGTGAATTGTTTTCATAGTTGGAAGGCATTAGAAATATTTAAACCCAAGTGAATAACTAAAGGTTCATCACTGAACCTGTCTTATTAAGAGCTCAAACTTAGGCAAATTTGGGAATATTATTTTTTCTTGAAGCGAAATTACTTATCAGTCCACAGTTTTTTGTGAATTTTTTCCACAACGGCAACGTGGATTCCAGACTTCATTTTCTAAGGATCAGTAAGGCAAATTTTTATTTTAACCATTCTATAATTCCAGTTGAACCAAAAGTCCGACAATATCCTTTGCTTCCAGCTGGCGAAACAGCGTAAGCATTTTGTGCGACAGTTCGGATACTTCCTTTGTGTTTTTTTCATCAATGAATTTTCTGAAATGATTCGCATTTCTTTTGCCTGAAACAATAAACGAACCCAATATTTGTCGGAGGCTTTCCTGATCGCCGGCAGCAAATGCCTTAAACTGATCAAGGTTGTAACTTTTATGAGGCTCTTTTGCATGAGGTTCCAAATTTTCAATCATCACTATTCATGGATTTCAGTTTTGAAATAATAGTTGGAAATTCGGTGAGTTTATTTTCAATCAGTTCAATGTCAAAAGTTTGCAATCCCTGATTCAATTCTCTGCAATACTTATCTAAAAGTCCACAAGAATTATTGGAAGCAAAGTCGGATAACCGGTTATTGAAATTTTCAATGTCAAAGATTATCAGGTCATTTTTAATCGATTCCCATTCCTTCAAAAATTGATTTTCAAGACCTTGAATTACTACAGGTAAATTCTCAACTGCAACAAACATTGCTTCAGGAATAACTTCAAC
>JAUYEQ010000186.1 GCA_030691295.1 Bacteroidota bacterium | reverse complement strand
TCCTCCGGTTCGGGCATTTGTATATTGCCCATACAGTCATCTGTTTTTGCAGTTTCCGTATATCAGTTCGGAAAAACCACTTTCAGGCACGAAAAATTCGGTGTTACTTTTGCCCGAAGTTTAAATCCGCGACTTCATTTTGGACTTCAGTTCAACTACTACCGCTTTTTCATGACGGAAGATAACCAGTCAGTTGGAACTTATGGATTGGAACTGGGATTTCAGTACCAGCTTACCAAACAGCTTTTATTGGGAATCCATTCTCTGAATCCTTATAAAACAAGTATAAAAACATATTCGGGGGAATTCTCCTACCCTTCCCGTTTCAATGTTGGCGCCCACTATCAACTCTCTGATTCTTTCGGTTTTATTGCTGAACTGGAAAAAGACCTTTTATATCCACTGAATTTCAAAACCGGACTGGAATATGACATACTGAATAAGCTTTATATCCGAACCGGTATTTCCGGGAAACCATTCCAATTGGCTGCTGGAATGGGCTTTGCCGTAAAAAAGCTTAAGCTTGATCTGGCCGTGGCGTACAATCAATACCTCGGAAATTCCCCGTCTGTTTCATTTCAATACCAATTCTGATGATAAAAATTGCAAGTCAGATACTATTGATACTTTTGGTTGTCGCTGCAAGGGCGCAGACCCCGGCAGTACAACAAACACTCGAAGATTTAATGGAATCGCTGAGTTCGGAGCCGGATGAGAATTCAGATTTTCAGGAAATAATGGACGACCTTGCCCACTTCGGACAACATCCGCTGCTGATTAATTCGGCCACAAAAGAGGAGATACAGCGACTACACTTTCTGCCCGACATTCTGATCGATGATTTAATTGAATTCAGGAAAAAGACCGGCCAGATTTATAGTTTGTATGAAATGGCGGCAATCGAAGGATTCAATCCTGAATTATTAAGCAAACTGGAGCCGTTTATCAACTTTGAGATGAGAGGAAACGAACGCAAAAACAGAAAATCGGATAATGATGTTTTTGTGCGATCGACAAGGGCTTTTTCTGCTGCGGAAGGTGGCGTAAAGAATCCAAATTACGAGGGAGCGATGGAACGGTACTATTTGCGATTTAAACACAAATCATCTGATCTTGAATATGGTTTTGTAGCCGAAAAAGATCCGGGAGAAGCATTTTTTGCCGGATCAAACAAATACGGGTTTGATTATGCCGGGGCATTTGGCAATTTCAAGCTTGGATCGGCCGGACAAAGAGTGTTTGTGGGCGATTATCACATTAGGTTTGGACAAGGATTGGTTGCCTGGCAAGGTTTTTCAATGGGAAAATCGTCGGAAACTACCCAAACATTCCGTTCCGGACAAGGAATCCGGTCAAGTTCGTCAGCCGATGAAAACCAGTTTTTCCGGGGAATTGCAAGTCAGCTAAAATTCGGAAAGTTCAGTTTTATGCCTTTTGTTTCAGTCCGGTCGCTGGACGCAAATGTTGACACAATTGAAGGAAAGCCATTTTTCGGAGCGTTTCAAACCAGTGGATATCACCGTACAAAATCGGAAATTGCCGGCAAAGATGCACTTAACCAAATGGTTGGCGGTGGTTATGCAAGTTTTTCCTATCAGCGCTGGTCGGTTGGAGTAACGGCAGTTTTCACGCGGTTTAATGCTGAAATGAACAGAAGTGACGGGCCTGAAAATCAATTTCTGTGGGAAGGAAAAGAAAACTTTGTTGCCGGAATTGACTGGAAAGGTTCGGTTCGGAATGTCTTTATTTTTGGAGAAGCGGCTGTCAGTGCAAACAATGGGAAAGCCTTATTAACGGGCGTAATGCTGAAACCAGCATCAAACGCAGAGTTCACTGCTGTTTACCGGAATATCAACAAAACTTATTTCAGCTTTTTCGCAAATTCATTTACAGAATCATCGCGTACAAATGACGAACAGGCACTCTATTTCGGGTTTAAATTCTTCCCGGCTCCCCGTTGGACGATCAGGACCTATGCCGATTTTTTTGAACACCGCTGGATTAAATATACGACGGCCGCTCCATCAAAAGGCACTGAACTGTTTGCTCAGGTATCGTATGCACCTTCCAGAAAAACAGACATTTATCTGCGCTTTTTTCAGGAAGACAAAGAATTGAAAGTTACTTCAGGTAATTTAAGATTCAATCAACCACAGCAGATCAACCGATTGCGGTTAAATTACAGCCGTGAGATAAATGAAAATTTCAGTATAAAAAACAGGATTGAACTGTCGATATATTCAAAACTGGAAAAAGAAAAAGGGTACCTTGTTTATCAGGATTTAATTTACAAACCTGTGGGCAAACGGTTTTCGATGAACGGGCGATTGGCATATTTCGCAACAGATGGATACAATTCAAGATTGTACGCTTATGAAAACGATTTGCTGTATTCGTTTTCGATACCGGCACTTTACGGTAAAGGAATCCGCAGTTACTTCAATTTCAGGCACGCACTGAATGATAAATTGACATTTTGGCTCAAGTTTGCCGCCACCCGCCGATTCGCGCAAACCGGAACAGAAGAACCTGCTGATCTGGCTACGAAATCGGAATTGAAAATCCAGCTAAGGTATCAGTTCTGATTAATGTAATATTGTAAATCAGGGAAAATCAAGTTGTTATGCAGAAGTAAAAAAAACAAATTATTGAGATTTTGTAACTCATGTTCATTCTCAATTGCTATATTTGCGCTTCAAAAAAAATCTGTGCATGATTCCAAAAATAAACTTCGACGACATACGTCCTTTTAACGATTCAGAGGTCGATAAATATATACAACTGCTTCTGAACGAACCACGTTTTCAGCATATTTTAGAATTTATTTTCAGGGAAAAAGAAAAAATAGAGCATGCTCAGGTTGCACTCTCGCATATTCATACAATAAAAGATCTTCAACACAAATTTGTATATCAGCTAATTAACGAACTTATCCTGAAACGTTCGACCGACGGATTGACATCGAGCGGATTGGAAAATCTGGACAAAGGCAAAAGTTATTTGTTCATTTCAAACCATCGGGATATCATTCTTGATTCGGCAATTTTAAATTACCTAATTGTGCTGGAAGGCATGAATACGACTGAAATCGCGATCGGCAATAATTTACTGATTGAGAATTGGATTGAATATGCAGTAAAACTCAACCGCGCATTTGTTGTTCGCCGAAACCTTCCTGCCCGCGAAATGCTGATGGCTTCAAAGAAACTTTCGGAATACATCAGGAGAAACATTACCAAAAAGAACAACTCGGTTTGGATAGCCCAACGCGAAGGCAGAACCAAAGACGGCTTCGACAAAACTCAAATAGCTTTACTTAAAATGCTTAATCTAAGCAACATAAACGAATTCAGCGAAGGATTTAAGGAATTAAAGATTGTTCCGATTTCAATTTCGTATGAAATAGAACCGTGTGGAATTTCGAAGGTTGATGAGTTGTACAAAAAAAATACGGAAGGCTTCGAAAAAACGCAGGAGGATGATTTCCGAAGCATGGGACACGGGCTTGTGAATCCAAAAGGGCGGGTTCATTTTGCATTTGGCCGACCAATTACCGAACAAATTGACCTATTTGCCAAAGAAGCTACAATCGGCGAACAAATTGAAAAACTTGGTGACTACATTGACCAACAGATTTACCGCAACTTCAAACTTTGGCCAAACAATTACATTGCTGAAGACCTGCAGAACAATTCAAACACCAACCACAACCATTACACGGAGGATCAATACAATAAATTCTGCATTTTGCTTGAAGATGCGCTGACGTCAATTTCCGGCGATAAAGAAACAATCCGGACCATGTTCCTGCAAATGTATGTAAACCCTTTGCTAAACCAGCGGAAATCATTGAATGGAGCGGATAATGGCTGAAACAATTGGTGGAATTATTTGGGATTGGAACGGAACCTTGCTGAACGACATTGAAT
>JAUYEQ010000175.1 GCA_030691295.1 Bacteroidota bacterium | reverse complement strand
TTTTCAACGTTATGTGCCAATTGCATCGCGCAGTCAGGGAAAATTCTCCACGCAGTTTGCACTTTCAGGAATTATGAACGAAAAGATGAACATCGTGCCCACCAGTTTGAATGGAGATGGGATTTTCAATACGCTGAACCTGATGATCAGTGATTCGCCGATTTTTGACCAGATACGCGGAATCATTAAAAAAGAGAAACTCAAAAATGTAAAAATCGCTGATTTTACGGCTAAATTTAAGTTCGATAATGGCGAACTAAAGCTAAATCCGTTTAAAACCAACATAGCCGATCAGCAAACCACCATCTACGGAAGTTTGTCGGCTGCACGCGAAATTAACCTGACGATGGACTTTTTGTTAAACCGCGAAGATTTGGGATCGGACCTGAACAAAGGATTGGGAATTTTGCCGGGATCGGAGAATATTAAAATGATAGACGCTTCGGTAATTCTGAAAGGTTCGCTAACCAAACCGGAAGTTTCGCTCGATTTAAGCAAAGCCCGCGCACAAATTGAACAGGAAGTAAAAAAAGCGTCGGTAGAACAAATCAAAGGTTCGGTAAAAAAGATTGGCGATGAACTGAAGAAGCTGTTTAAATAAAAAGGAAGGGAGCCTCCCCCGACCCTTCCCCGGAAGAGGACTACTCTCTATACACACTTTTAATATAAATCCAGTGTTCAAATTACATTGATCAACTTTTCTTTAAACCTTATTTTTAGATGGTTACCTTAGTTGAAGGGTTATGCTCGCGGTAACCAACCTTATTGCCTTATTTGGGGTTGACAGTCGTATAAATAAGGTAATAAGGTTAGACCGTATTGTTTATCTAATTTCTACTGAGGTTTTTTTTCTTTAAAATAATGTTTTTATGACATCGCATTAGAGTTGTTCCGATTTGGATATTTAACTCCATTGATTAAATATCCAATGATGAATATTCAATTTCCAAAACTTCGGATCGCTTCTCCGCCGACCAGAGGATCGCAATGATGTTGATCGAAGCACATTTACTTCTCTCTTGCGTGGGAGGCCAAAAGTGGCAAAATGCTAATCATCGCAGCAATAAAATAACTAATCCCAGCGACCATCAGTGCTGTTTGCAAGCTGAAAGTATCTGTCAGGTATCCAAGCGCAGGCCCGATCGCAGCAAAAATGATCCGTATTTCGAAGTTACGGATCGACAGAATAGTTGCCCTCACTTTTGAGTCGGTGTATTGGTTGATGTAGTCCTTCAAAACGGGAGTAGCCAAACCGCGAACCATGTAAAAACCGAAAAGGATGGAAATGCCAGCCAAGCTAATTTCTATTGAAGTCAGGATAAAACCTGCTGAAAGAAGAATTACGATGAGCAGCAAGGTGTTTCTTCGGCCCAGCCTCCGTTCTATCCGGTAAGCAAATATTGAGAAAACTCCCGTCGAAAGGTTGAGCATCGTCCACAATATCCCGTAAACAGCAACAGGTACGCCAGCCTCTTTGAAATAGGGCTGTACAAACCATGCATAAGTAAGTGTTGCTGCTCCGGTAAACGACGAAACCAAAATGGCGCTCCTCATTTCAGGTTGTTGGTACGTTAGTTTTACGATTGCCAGAATCTCCTTCATTTTTAAGCGAACTCTTTCCTGAACGTGTTTGGGCTCCTTCAGAAAAAATGCAGCAGGTATGGCAATGGCAGCAACAAAAATCTGGAAAAAATAAGGTGTCCGAAAACTGATGGTAGC
>JAUYEQ010000166.1 GCA_030691295.1 Bacteroidota bacterium | reverse complement strand
CGCGAAACACATATCAAAGTATTGGGATCACGCATGTTGTCTGGTCATCTGCAAGGGCAGATCCTGAGCATGATCAGTTGCATGATAAAACCCAGTTGCATTCTTGAAATCGGCACTTTTACCGGCTATTCAGCTTTATGTCTGGCAAAAGGACTGGCAGAAGGTGGACAATTACACACCATCGAAATCGATGATGAACTGGAATCCATCTCACAAAAATACTTTTTGAAATCGGGTTTGGCCGACCGGATTTTTCAGCATATTGGCGATGCAAGGCAAATCATCCCAACCATCAACCAATCGTTCGATCTGGTTTTTATCGATGCTGACAAACGCGACTATTGCGATTATTACCATTTGATATTTGATAAAATTCCTGTTGGCGGGTTCTTGCTTGCCGACAATGTTCTGTGGGACGGAAAAGTTGCCGATCCGGATGCTGCCGATGAAGATCAAACCAGCGGGATCCTTGAGTTTAACGATTTGGTACAAAACGATCCGCGTGTAAAAAATGTGATACTGCCAGTTCGGGATGGAATAATGGTGGTACAGAAAGTGGCGGAATAGTCAGATGCGAAAAATTCAATTCACTGCGACAAAGACCACTGCTGCAATTACAGCTCCAATAACCGGTCCGACAATTGGAACCCAGGCATATCCCCAATCGCTGGTACCTTTTGATTTAATTGGAACAAGCGAATGAATAATCCGGGGACCAAGATCGCGTGCCGGGTTGATCGCATAACCTGTCAATCCCCCAAGGCTCATACCAATTGCTACCACCAGCAATGCAACCGGCAAAGCACCCACCGATCCCAATCCCATTTTCACCTCGCCTACGCCAGTAGATTTGAACTCCGGACCGGCAATGAATAAAACGACAAATATCAGGACAAAAGTTCCGACAACTTCGCTCAATACATTTCGGGGAGTATTTTTTATGGCTGGCGATGTACAAAATGTACCTTTGATTGTTCCCGGATCTTCGGTAAGATTATAATGGTCGGCAAAAAGCAGCCATGTTAATAAAGCTCCTGACATTGCTCCAAGCAATTGTGCAAGAACATACAAAGGGGCATCAACCCAGGCAAATTTTCCGGCAACTGCCAATCCGATTGTCACGGCAGGATTTAAATGCGCCCCACTTGACGGACCTGCAACGATAACTCCAATGAAAACTCCAAGTCCCCACCCAAATGATATTAACACCCAATCAGCGCCTTTGGCAAATGTTCCTTTCAGAGAACTGTTGGCACAAACGCCGTTTCCCATCAGGAGCAGTATGAATGTACCCAGGTATTCCGCGACCAGTGGATTCATATTTAATTAGTTTAAAATATAACCAGTTGCATATTCAGTATATAAACGCACTTGTTCTTTCCGCCATTTTCTTCTGTATCCAAGCTCATCAGCCATAATCTCTGCAACAAGCGGAGCCATTGCAATACTTGCCCTTGCATCGAGTAAAAGGGCTCGTGTTCTTCGTGCAAGAAAATCCTCGATGGTTCGCGCCATTTCTTCCCGGACAGCCCAAACAACCTCAACTTTCAGGTACGGCAAATCCGGATGGAGTTTTTCTGCCAATTCCGGATCCTGACTAATCAATGCCTTTATCTTTGGAACATCAGAACCATATACATACAGATGCCCGTAATTCTTGTGATTTTTCACATATCCGTGTATGGGCATATTTTTGGTGACACATTCCTTATCTTTCAAGCCACCCAGAAGGATTGCCTTATCAACTATATCTTCGCCCATTTTGCGGTAGGTTGTCCACTTTCCGCCAATCATTGTAATCAACCCTGACGGCGAAATAATCAACCTGTGACTGCGCGATATTTCTTTGGTTTCCTGATTTTTGTCTTCAGGAGCTGCCAGTGGCCTTAAACCGGCAAAAATGCTTAAAACGTCCTTTCGTCGGGGCTTTTTGGCCAGGTATTTCCCGGCTGTAGTCAGGATAAATTTGATTTCCTCATCCAGTGCCCGCGGCTCAATCTCCGGATTTTCAACCAGCGTATCTGTTGTACCAACCACCACTTTTCCGTGCCACGGAACAGCAAACAATACGCGTCCATCCGCTGTTTTGGGGATCATTATAGCCGAATCGCCCTGAAGAAACGACTGGTCAAGAATAATATGGATTCCCTGACTTGGAACTACAGTATTTACATGCTCAGGCTGATCCATACGGTTGATCGAATCAACAAAAATACCGGTTGCGTTGACTACAACTTTTGCTTTTATCGTATAGGATTTATTGTTTTCAGAATCAAAACATTGCACACCTGAAATCATGCCCTCCTCATTTTTTATCAATCCGGTTACACCGAAATTATTCAACACATATCCACCATTGTCGGTAATGGTTTGTGCCAAACTTATAGCCAGCCTCGAGTCATCAAACTGACCATCGTGATAAATCACGCCGCCCTTCAAATCCTTTTCCACGAGGTTTGGTATGGCTTTCATGGTTTCCTCTTTCGAAATATGAATAGAAGGACCCAGTCCCAGTTTTCCGGCCATCATATCATAAACTTTTAACCCGACCGTATAAAAAGGCCCGTCCCACCATTCATAAATGGGAATAATGAACTTCATATTTTGCACCAGATGCGGGGCATTCTGCAAAAGCAATCCCCTTTCGTTCAGCGCTTCCAAAACCATGGCAATATCACCGGCTGCCAGATAACGAACCCCGCCGTGTACCAGTTTTGTACTTCGCGATGAAGTTCCCTTTGCGAAGTCATATTTTTCGAGTACCAAGGTTTCAAAACCTCTTGAAGCAGCATCAACTCCGGCACCCAGTCCGGTTGCACCACCACCGATTACGATAACATCCCAGATTTTGTCTGTTGAATGCTGAATTGCCCTCAATGATTCGGTTCGTTTCATAGCTGATAGTTTATTGCCAACAATATACAAAATATAGAAATTGAAATGTGATCCACTCCGATAACTATTTTTTTTGCCACCAAAACACAGCCTGCCCCGAAAACCTCGGGGAAATCACTAAATCTCACCAAAATAAATTCATTGAATTTCAGTTTTGTGCAATTTGGAGTCTTGGAGGTTTGGTGGCATTTTATTTTTTTGACTTTTCAGAGTAGACTCCTGTGTTTGTGTTGTTTCTTGGAAGTGGATGATTAAATTCCTGTTTTGTCCTCTTCAAATATTCCTAAGTCCTCCTAAGGCTGGTTACCCAATCCTACCTTTGAGAATTCTTAAAACTACAAACCAAACTTATGATGAAACTTAAAGCCGTTATTTCGAACCTGCTTTTAATTTTCGCAGGTCTATTATTTATGTTACAAGCAAATCAGCTTGTTGCACAAAAATCCACAATAAAAACAGACATTGATTCTCAGATCGGCGTCGATTCCAAAAAGGGACCGCCGGGAATAAAAACTGTTGGTTTGATAACAATACTAACTACCCGGATATAATTAAAAAAAAGAATGAAATCACTCAAATTTAAATTTATGAAAACAACTAAACTGATGAAGTTCGCTTTTTTCGGAGCAATTTTGGCAGCATTTGGCTTAGTTGGGTGCGAGAAGTTGGATATTTATTCAATTGATGCGCCCTCTAACCTGCAGAGTAAGATCGACTCAATTGCAGCTGTAAAAGCAAGTATGGATACAGGTGACACTACTTACATCACAATCGCTACAGCGATAGTCGGAGCTGAAGATAACAGTGCCGCCTGGAATACTGCATTCTCTGATTACTTCGCCATTCCTACAAACAAGCTATTGCATTTGGAGTTTATTAACCACGGTACCGGCATTAACAACTGGAACAACTGGAATCTTGCCGTCACCAATGAAATAGCTGATCGTGCTGCCGCCGGCTATAAAGAATACTTTGTTCTCCGTTCAGATGCTTACGGCTGGGGTGGCACAATGGTAGCTGAGGGTTATGCATACGATGGAAGCATGATCACCCAAAACTATCCCGACACCGACGGAGATGGCGATATTTGGAACGACTTCCGCACTACCATGCAAGGTGCTCGTGTTACCATCGAAGTTGACCACTCTGCTACCGGCAATGTATATGTAACGGCCACATCCGTTGGATTAAATGGTGTAACGCTGGTCGAAACATATCAACAACCGGTTTCTGCCGCTGCTGATATCGTGGCTTTCTTAATTTGCGATGGCAGCTATTTCGAGATGAAAAAAGCATACCTTATACCTTCTAAAGTTACTGCTGTAGAAGACGTTAATCCGGTTTCAATCGCTATTGAAGGAGCTCCGGCTGTTGTTGAAATAGGCGACGAAAACTTCTGGGGTAATGCAACAGCTACGGTTACTTACGCTGACGGATCTTCTGAGCAGGTTGATTCTACTGATATATCATTCAGCGTTATTCCAGATATGACTTCACTCGGAGAGAAGATAGTTATTGTAGCTTATAGCAAAACTAAGCAAGGCGCATACAGCAAAGCTATATCAACATACTACACATTAGAAGTAACCAACCCTGTTTCGAGCCTGGAGGTTACTACTTTGCCAAACCTAACCAAATATTATTTCTACAGTAGCGACCCTATCATATTCAACACTAAAGGTCTTGTCGTAACAGCTACATTTTCCGACGGTACAAAAGGTATCTTAGCTAACGAAACGCTGAAGTTTGGCAAGATTCCAGCTGCCGAAGGTTCTCAGACCGCTGTCATTTCTTATGTTGGTGCAACAAAAACAGTAACTACAACTTGCCCGCTAACTCTTGTAAAGGGTGTAGGTCAGGTAGGTGCTAATGATTTCTCTACCGGTTGGTGGACGGCATTCTCTGATGACTATAAAGTTGCATCAGGTTCGAGTAAGACAATTACAATGTACTGCTACTCCGATAATCTTGCAAACTATCACAGCCCTTGTACAATTCTTCGCAAGACTGACAAGACCGAAAATGCCGTAGTTCGGATGGATAGTTTCGGATGGGGCACAGGCTATGATAACAATCCCAACCGTATAAATACTTCTGACTGGAATTGGGATACATTCACATCAAACATTAACGGATCCAGGGTAGCCATCACAGTTACAAACAATGGCAACAACACTGCCGATATACTTTACAATGTTACTTACGCCAACGGCGAAAAACATTTCCAAAAGTATGCGGGTGTAACGGTCGATAGTTCTGATTTGAATTGCGCACTCGTATTAGAGAAGTCTTATCTCGTAATTGTTGAATAATCACTAAGATAAAAAATATACTATGAAATATTCATTTTTAATCCTGTTGGGATTGCTGGCGCTTGCAACGGCAACATACGCAGAAGGCAACGGCAATGGCAACCAAATGTCAACGACTCAAACAGGCAACATAACCGTAAAAGGTAAAATTATTGACGAAAACGGAGACCCGCTTCCAGGAGCAACCGTACAACAAAAAGGTACTTCCATTGGTGTCATTACCGCTGGTGATGGTAGCTTCTCTCTTTCTGTTCCTTCGGATGCTACGCTGATAGTATCTTTTATAGGATTAAAAAGTGTTGAACTAACCGTTGGAGGAAAAACTGAACTCGGCAACATCACATTGGTTCAGGATTTAACAGAACTCGACCAGGTGGTAGTAATAGGTTACGGTACACAACGCAAGGTTGACCTCACAGGTTCAGTTGCTATTGTGGACACTGAAGAGATGAAGAAAGTATCAAACTCAAACATCTCAACAATGCTCCAGGGAAAAGTATCCGGTGTTCAAATTACATCCGACGGACAACCGGGAGCCGACCCGATGGTGCGTATTCGTGGTATCGGTTCGTTCGGTAGCACCGCACCTCTCTACGTTATTGATGGAGTACCAATGGGAACAACCATACGCGACTTCTCGCCAAACGATATCGAAACCCTTCAGGTACTTAAGGATGCTTCGGCTGCCGCAATCTACGGTTCGCGTGCTGCCAATGGCGTGGTTATCATCACCACAAAGCAAGGTAAGAAAAACCAGGCCATGAAGATTGACTACAGAGGCTACTATGGTGTCGACCAGGTGCAGGAAGGTGTGTACGACGTGATGGATTCCAACCAATATGGTAAATACGTTACCATGGCATACAATAACAGTGGCATGGATGTTCCAGCCGGATACAATCCAACAAACGCAAAATACATCGATCCAGGCAAAGTAAACACAAATTGGTTCGATGAGGCGTTCAAAACAGGTGTTCGTCAGAATCACAACATCAACATGTCGGGAGGTGGCGCTAACAATACTTACAACATCGCTCTCGACTACTATAGCCAGAATGGGACAATGGTAGGTGCCGGTCCTAACTTCGACCGTTACACTGCCCGTTTCAACAATAGTATGGATGTTAAGTTTATCAAAATCAAAACCAACATCGTATATAGCCACAGCGATCAGGACAATATGGCTCTCAGTAACGCCAACGAGTACGTGCAGGGTCTATATGGAGCACAATATCCTGTAATGGCTTCGGCTCTTCTTTTACCTCCAACCATCAAGGCTTACGATGAATCGACCTGGGTTCTCGACGACAAAATTTCGTCTGCTTCAGAATACAACTACGACTCTTACGGCTATGGCACATACTATGACGACGTTCATGGAGACTTGCGTGTAACTAACCTTCTGCTAACCAATAGTCTGCTAAAGAGGAACTCAGTTGTTGACCGCATTGTTGCTTCCGGTTCTGCAACCGTTGACCTCATTGGCATGTTTGGCCGCAAGAGCAGCAATCACAAGTTTGATTACAATCTTAACTTGTCGTACAGTAAGACCCTTGCAAAGGACTTTACATTCGTACCTGCATTCATACAGAGTACAACAAACTACTTGTCAAAGAGCAATGAGACCCTGTCAGAGGGCTATCGTAGATTTAGTGGTGCACTTATAGAAAACATTATAAACTACGATGGTAATTTTGGACGCAGTCACATCAATATGGTAGTTGGTCAAACATTCGAGCGCGAACTCTTTCACACACTCACCGGCAAAGGCGTTAACATGCCTGAGCCATACTATCTGCAAGTAGGTAACGCAGAGGAGACATCAGCAGCAACCAATGAAAACGAACACGTATTGGCATCGTATATCGGTCGTATCAACTACAATTTCGATGAGAAATACCTTCTTTCGGCAACCGTTCGTCACGATGGTTCAAGCCGCCTTAATCCAGATAACAATGTTGACTGGTTCCCATCTGTATCTGCAGGTTGGCGTATCGAACGTGAAAATTTCTTTCCTGTAGCCAAATCGACTATCAACCTACTCAAGATTCGCGGGAGCTATGGTGAACTTGGTAATGAGAACATAGGCGAATACCAATACATGGATGTTATGGCAAGAGGCAACTACACCTATAGCTTTGACAACGAAAAGGTTACTGGTTCGGCCATATCAAACTATGTAAACACAGCCATCATGTGGGAAAAGAAGAAAACTATTGACTTTGGTCTCGACCTCGGTATGTTCAACAACCAGTTGGAATTTACATTCGACTGGTATAAGTCAACATCAGAAGACCTACTTTATAGTGTAGCAGTACCAGCCAATGCAGGTGCTACCAACGCAACAGTAACGATGAACGCAGCAACAATGGAAAACTCGGGTCTTGAGTTCTTGCTTGCTTATCACAATCGCCAACACGCTGTTAAATTTGACATATCTACAAACTTATCTACCCTCAACAACAAGGTAACAAAGTTGGGCGTTTCAGGCGAACCTCGTACCGATGGCAACAGCCGCACAGAGGTAGGTCGTGAAGTTGGTGAATTCTATGGCTACGTTTCCGAAGGCATCTTCCAGTCGCAACCAGAGATAGATAGCCGTGTCAATTCAGAAGGCGAGCACATCAATCAGAACGGAGCACAACCGGGTGACGTTATATACGCCGACCTCAACAACGATGGCGAAATTACCAACGAAGACCAAACGTTCCTGGGTAGCGGTATGCCAAAAATTAATTACGGTTTGAATGCACGTGCCGAATGGAAAGGTTTTGACTTGAGCATATCGACACATGGAGCTGCAGGTTTCAAAGCTGTAGATTTTGTGGATGTCACATTGCACAGCTCATACGGTGCACTCAACAAAAGCGTTGATCAATTGAATGCCTGGACACCGGACAACACAAACACCAATGTGCCTCGCGTAGCATACAAATCAACGGGTTCAATCACCAACGATATGTTCAGCCAGCGTTTCATTCAAGATGCATCCTATCTGAAAATTGCCAACATCGAATTGGGCTATAACATCCCTGACAGATTGTTTGGTGGGTATGTTAACGGTGTTCGTTTATATGCATCAGGTCAAAATTTGGCCACATTGTCTAAATACAAAGGTTACAACGTTGACTTCGCCGGAGGTACATTTACTCCCGGGTACAATTATGCTTCGTATCCAACACCACGAACCATCATGTTCGGAGTACACTTATCATTCTAAAAATATAATCTAAAAATAGGATATCAATATGAAAAGTTTAACTATAATTCTAACAATGTTGGCGCTTATTGGAGGTATGACAGCCTGCAATGACGAACTCGATGTTAAGAACCCGAACAATCAGACCACCTTCGATTTTGGCGATTCAGAGTCAGAACTTAAGGAGGCTGTCATCGCGTGCTACAACCGTATTCGCCTCGAAGGTACATTTGCCCGCGTTGGCTACACTTTGGATGCTGTGCGTGGCGACGAAGTTTGGAACTCATCTCAACAGTGGTATTTGGAGTACGACAACCTCAATTCTCCCGGTACAATTGAAATCGGTGATCAATGGATATGGCGCGACTGCTACCATGTAGTAAACCGTACAAACTTTGTATTGTCGAAAGTCGATGGTGTTAAAATGCCTGAAGCTTCTTACAATCAAATAGCCGGACAGGCCCTCTTCCTCAGATCTTTGGCATACTATCAATTGGCTACCTACTACCAGACTGTTCCATTGATTATAGACTATGCATCTTATTCAGACATCAACACCATGTATGCATCCAACAATACTCAAGACGAGGTGTTTG
>JAUYEQ010000158.1 GCA_030691295.1 Bacteroidota bacterium | reverse complement strand
GGCGAAACTCTCTGTGATATGTTTCTAAACACAAATTTTATCTGTTCCTGAATGTTGAAATAATCTATTTTTACCCACCAGTACCTACCAGTTAGAAAAGTATATGTTATGAGTGAATTTAATATCGAAGAGCATCCGCACAAACGCTTTAATCCATTAACAGGCGACTGGATTTTAGTTTCGCCGCACAGGGCAAAAAGGCCGTGGCAGGGGCAAGTTGAAAAAACAGTTTCCGACGAACGACCGAAATACGATCCCACTTGCTATTTATGCGCTGGAAACGAAAGGGTAGGAGGGAAGTTTAACCCACCATACAAAGGAACTTTCGTTTTTACCAACGATTTTAGCGCCTTGTTAACCAATTCTCCGGAAGGAAATATTGATGAAGGGAATCTGTTTCAGGCCAAAAGCGAAACAGGAATATGCAAAGTGATTTGCTTCAGCGATGACCACTGTATGACCATTCCTGAAATGGAAGTGGAAGACATCCGGCAAGTGGTTGATGTCTGGTGCGAGCAGTATGCCGAATTGGCTAACAATGAAATGATCAGTTATGTCCAGATCTTTGAAAATAAAGGGGCGATTATGGGTTGTTCAAACCCGCATCCGCACGGACAAATCTGGTCTTCATCATCGGTACCGACCGAACCCGAAAGAGAATCAAAAACACAAAAAGAATACTTCGAAAAACATGGAACAACTCTATTGGGCGATTACCTGAAGGCTGAACTCGCAAAAAAAGATCGTATTCTGGTTGAAAATGAGCATTTTGTTGCCCTTGTTCCTTATTGGGCTGTCTGGCCTTTCGAAACGATTATTATCAGCAAACGTCCGGTGCAAAATATAACTTTGCTAACCGATGCAGAAAGAACTGCTTTGGCCGATATTTATCGGAAGCTGACCATCAAATACGATAACCTTTTTGAAGTTTCGTTTGCCTATTCAGCCGGTCTTCATCAGGCGCCAACTGATGGGAAAGATTATCCTGAATGGCATTTACACATGCATTTTTATCCGCCTTTGTTACGTTCAGCTTCGGTAAAGAAATTTATGGTGGGCTACGAAATGCTGGCAACCCCGCAGCGCGACATCACTGCAGAGCAGGCAGCCCAGCGTTTGCGCGATTTGTCTGACATACATTATAAGAAACAAACCAATAAATAATTTAAATCTAAAAAAATCATGGCAAAGATCAATTCATTAACAGCAAAAATTGCTGACGGAAAAAATTCCTTATTTCAGGAATTATACGGATTTGACGATTCAGTATTAAAAGAACAATCATCCAGATATTCTGATTTAATGGCCGAATTTCAAAAATCTTACGAAACCGATGATGTTGAGCTATTCAGCTCTCCGGGACGCACAGAAATTGGCGGTAACCATACCGACCACAATTACGGACGTGTGCTGGCAGGCGCAGTTAACCTCGACATGATTTCAGTTGCGGCTAAAAACGCCACAAATACAATCCGCATTAAATCAGCAGGATATCCTGAATTTCAGGTTGACCTTTCGGAATTGGCAATTGATGAATCTCAATTCTATACTTCGTCAGCTTTGGTTAAAGGTATTTGTGCCCGGATGAAACAGTTGGGCTACGAAATTGGTGGTTTCGACGCCTGCATTGATGGTCGTGTTCCAAAAGGCTCAGGCCTGAGTTCTTCGGCATCTTTCGAAGTGCTTGTTGGGGCAATTATCAATCATCTATTCAACGATGGCAAAATGAGCGCTGTCGAGAATGGAATCATTGGCCAGTGGTCTGAAAATAATTACTTCGGAAAACCATGCGGTCTGATGGATCAAACGGCTTGTTCTGTGGGTGGTTTAATTACCATTGACTTTAAAGATCCTGCAAAACCCATCGTGAAAGAAGTTGATTTCGACTTCGTTTCAACCGGATTTGCTTTGGTGATTACCGATGTTGGCGGCGGACACGACGATGCTGCATCGCAGGCGGAATACGCATCACTGCCAACGGAAATGAAAGCAGTTGCAGCCGTACTTGGCGCAAAAGTTTTGAGAGAAGTAACTTTGGAACAGATTGTAGATAAAATTCCTGAAATCCGTAAAATAACCGGTGACCGGGCAATTCTTCGCGCCTATCATTTCCAGGGTGACAACCAACGTGTTGTTGATCAGGTTGCTGCTCTGGAAAATAACGATTTTCAGTCTTTCCTGAAAATGGTGGTTGAGTCGGGGTACAGCTCGTACATGTACAATCAAAACATTTTCGATGTGGTTCATAAAGACGATCAGGTTGTTTCGCTGGCTTTGGCTATGAGTGAAATGGTATTGAAAGGAAAAGGTGCATGGCGTGTGCATGGTGGTGGATTTGGCGGAACCATTCAGGCATTTGTACCACAGGATTTGCTGGATAAATATGTTGAAACACTCGAACATGTTTATGGCAGAGGAAGTTGCCACAAGTTGTTTATCCGTGCCAAAGGATCGATAAAACTTGATTTGTAAATGCATTTTATTTTTCGCACTTTCGGGAACTCAAATAAAAATGTACAGCACAATCATTAACCAAATAAATTAATAATCTAATTAACTCAAATTATGACACAAGACAAAAAAAGTTATGCATTGCCAATCTTTATGATGATCCTGCTTTTCGGTATGATCTCATTTGTGACAAACTTAGCAGCCCCTATGGGAGTTGTGGTAAAGGAGCAATTCCAGGCTTCTAATTTTTTAGGCATGTTGGGTAATTTTGCCAACTTTCTGGCTTATGCTATTATGGGAATTCCCGCCGGTAAATTATTGGAAAAAATAGGTTATAAGAAAACTGCTTTGTTAGCCATCCTTATCGGATTTGTGGGTGTTGGAATCCAATTCCTTTCAGGTGTAGCTGCAAGTTTTCTGGTATATCTGCTGGGTGCCTTTGTTGCAGGTTTCTCCATGTGTATGCTGAATACCGTTGTGAACCCAATGTTGAACACACTGGGTGGTGGAGGTAAAAAAGGAAATCAATTGATTCAGGTAGGTGGTTCATTCAATTCCCTGATGGGGACGATGGTACCTATGTTGGTTGGTGCGTTGGTTGGTGAAGTAACAAAAACAACAGCCATTAAAGATGTGAATCCGGTAATGTTTATTGCCATGGGTATATTTGCATTGGTAGGCTTCGTATTATTTTTTGTTGATATCCCTGAACCACATGTTATCAAACAAAAAGTTAAAGAATTTTCAAAATACAGTGCATGGTCTTTCCGTCACTTCGTGTTAGGCGCTGTTGGAATTTTTGTATATGTAGGTGTTGAAATTGGTATTCCCGGAACATTGTTCTTTTTCCTTACAGATCCAAGTGCTGGCGGATTGATTGCAACCACAGCAGGTTTTGTTGTCGGAACATATTGGTTTCTGATGCTCGTCGGACGTTTTGTAGGCGCATCTATTGGTGGTAAAGTTTCCAGTAAGACCATGCTTATAGTAGCATCCGGAGTGGGAATGATCTTAATAGTAATGGCAATCATATCTCCAATCACAACTACAGTTTTAATTCCTGTTATTCAATCAAACCCAGTTGAGGGATTGTCAATCGGAAATGCCAATGTTCCTATCAATGCGGTATATCTTATTTTATGTGGACTATGTACTTCTGTGATGTGGGGCGGTATCTTTAACCTGGCTGTTGAAGGAATGGGTAAATACGTGGCATCAGCTTCCGGTATATTTATGACCATGGTTGTTGGTGGTGGTATTCTTCCATTAATCCAGAATGCCGTGGCCGATAATGCAACTTATATGGTTTCATATTGGGTGCCATTCCTGGGACTCGCATATTTATTGTATTATGCATTGATTGGCAGCAAGAATGTCAATACCGATATTCCTGTTGATGTAGTATAGTAAAATTAAATATCAGCAGTCGTTTATTTGCTGACTAAAATATGAATGGCAGGAGGGATTTCTCTCCTGCCATTTTTTTTGATATAACTTATTTTTTTTATTGGATTTTCGTTTCTGTTTTTCTGTATATTTTCAGAAAAACAGAAACGAAATGAATTTTCAGGAATTTCGTACAAAAATGTTTGAATTGGAATGTTTCAATACGAACCAGGTATATGCGTGGAAGCCATACTTCGAAAAGAATAATCTATGGGAATGGACCAGAAAGGATTTGCTGGTTAAATTGCGCAATGGATATTATACTTTTCCTGAATTTAAAAGTAAATCAGGTTTTTCATTCTTTCTGGCAAACCGTATTTACAGGCCTTCTTACATTAGCTTGCATACAGCTTTGGCTTTCCTTCGGTTGGTTTATGGAATAGATCGTTTCTCTGAAGATTTGGATTTCGACTGTAAAAATGTTTCGCACGAGGAATTTATCGCTATGACAGATGCTATACTTATTTATTTGCAAAAAAGTGGATTCAAAGTGGAAACACGTGACAAAGTCAATGAAAAACTTAAAGCTTTTAGAAGGAACCTCTATTTTCCTGAAATGCTATTTGAAATGGGTGTGTCAGGGTATCGGGACGAACGATTTTTAATAAAAGTGGAAAGCCAGGGTCAACAAATAAAAGTGCGGAATTAATAATCTTCAGATGCTACAGGAATCAATTGCAGAAGTTCTGGTAACCATTGATTTGAAACAAAAATCGAAAGACTTTGAACATCTGCTGTTCACAAAAAGTAATTCAATACGGATACTATCATTTCCGGAATTTTTTTCTCAGCTCTGAGAAAAAATGTTTTCCAACAGGAAATTGCATTTTCTGAAATCGAATTTATAAAAGTAAAAAATACTTTTATACTTTAGCCGATATTATTACTGATTCTTTTTTATGGAATTGTATAAAATACATCCGCAGCATTACGTTGCAGTTGATTGTGTGATACTGGGTTATCAGGATGAGGAAATAAAACTATTGCTTTATCCCCGTAGTTTCGAGCCATACAAAGGCAATTGGTCGTTGCTGGGTGGTTTTGTTAAGGACAATGAATCGGCTGATGAGGCAGCTGCACGGATTTTGAAACAAACCACCGGACTGGAGCTGATCTATTTGGAGCAGGTTGCTTCTTTTTCTGAACCAAACCGTGATCCGGAAGCAAGGGTAATCAGTTTGGCCTATTACGCGCTGATCCGCATTGATTTGCATGATGAAGAAAAGGTGAGGGAAAACGGAGCATATTGGATTTCTATCAAAAATCTTCCAGAGCTGATTTTCGATCATCAGGAAATGTTCGTAAAAGCTTTGGTAAAACTTCAGCAAAAAGCAGGTTACAGTTTATGCGGAAGAGAATTATTACCTGAAATGTTTACACTAATACAGTTACGAAAACTGTACGAAGCGATTTTTCAGCATGAATTTGACCCCGGAAATTTCAGAAAAAAAATATTGTCGCTCGGACTGCTCGAAAAACTGAGTGTTAAAGATGTTTCTGAATCAAGAAAAGGTGCGTTTTATTATAGGATTAAAACTGAACAGCCCGAAAAAGAAATCGAACGTATTGTAAAGCTCTAATTGCTAATTGAATACTATGAACTAATAAAACAGATACTACTAATTTAAACTTTTAAAAATTATTGAATGGGAACACTTGACTGGATTGTTATTGGACTTTTTTTTCTGGCACTGATCGGAATAATTGTCTATGTGTTCAAACAGAAACAAAGTACCTCAGGCGATTACTTCCTGGCTGGTCGCGACGCTTCCTGGCTCGCAATCGGTGCTTCTATTTTTGCATCGAACATTGGTTCTGAACACCTTATTGGCCTGGCCGGTGCAGGCGCATCAAGCGGAATGGCTATGGCTCACTGGGAAATTCAGGGTT
>JAUYEQ010000147.1 GCA_030691295.1 Bacteroidota bacterium | reverse complement strand
CGTCTATAAATTCGTTTAGAAGTTCAGAACAAACAATCAATTAAATAAGAATCATGAAAACAACATTAGCAACAGCATTCATTTTATTCGCTTTTATCCTGTCGGCAATTCAGGTTCAGGCTGACGAAGAAACCCGCAAAGTCGATCCTTTTACCGAAATTTCACTACGGGTTGGAGCAACAGTTCACCTCGTGCAGGGAGCAAAACAAAACCTCGAAATTGTGGCCAAACCGTCGGCCTTGGAAGAACTAATTACCGAAGTGAAAGATGGCAAACTGATTATCAGGTTTCCCAACAAGAACATTTTATGGACAACATTTAATCCGGGAGAAATCACCATTTACATTACCACTCCTGAAATTAACGGATTGGGCGTGGCCGGCTCGGGCGATATTATTGCCGAAGACGAAATCAAATCCAAAATCATCGATTTGGCGGTTAGCGGAAGCGGAAATATCAAACTTTCGGAGCTTACTTCCGAACGTGTAAAAACTACCATTTCAGGCTCAGGCAATATTGTACTGGCAGGAGAAACCGCTGCACAGGATTTGAGCGTGAACATCTCCGGCAGCGGAAATTTCAAAGGGTTGAAATACCCCGCCGATGATGTGACGGTAAAAGTTTCAGGCTCCGGAAATGTTGAAGTTGAGGCCAATAACAACCTGTATGTCCGTATGGCTGGCTCCGGAAATGTTACCTACAAAGGAAAACCTATGATCGATCAGGCAATAACCGGTTCTGGTAAGGTGAGAAGTGCAAAGTAGCAGAAGTGAAAAACCATTTATGAATTGTATATTTGATTCATGTTTGTAAAAGATGAGATATCGACCAGAAAGAAAGATTTTGAAGCTTTGTGTCAAAAGCACCAGGTAAAATACCTGTATGCTTTTGGTTCATCTGTTTCCGATCGGTTTGATTATGAAAAAAGCGACATTGACTTACTGGTGGAGATTGACGATAACGATCCGATTGAACGAGGAGAAAAATTGATCTCCTTATGGGATTTGCTTGAGAGTTTCTTTCGCCGAAAAGTTGATCTTTTGACGGATTCGTCAATCCACAATCCTTTTCTACGTAAGAGTATTGATTCAAACAAGATTCTAATATATGACAGAGCAGGGGAAAAAGCACTTGTCTGATATTTTATGTGCGATTGAGTTGATTGACCAGTTCACGTCTTCTGTCAGTAATTACGGCGAATATCTTCTGAAAAAAGCAGAGGTTTTAAGAAAGCTGAATTAGAAGTTCAGAAAAAAATTATAAAAGGTGGCTGTAGAAATTACAGGCCACCTTTTTTTACGTAAAAATCAAAATCCGAGGTCAAAATCCTCCCACTCCATTTATTTCAGAACTGAAAAAATTTTAAGGTTGTGAATCAGCACCATGTAACATAGCTGCCATTCATGTAACATTTCTGCAAACGTTTGCAATTGGGGTGTCCGAATGTATCATAGGTGATCATCTTCGTATCATTTCGGATACATGCTTTTTGGGGTAGGCAGTAGTTTTGGGAATACAAAAAATCTATTCCCACGACTTATGAAAACACAAAACGTCATTTCAATTTCACTGATCATTGCTTTAGGCGGATTCCTTTTTGGCTACGATATTGCCATGATGTCGGGAACCACCTCCCAATTACAAACCATCTTTAATTTAAACAGTGCATGGCTTGGCTTTACAATCACCATTGCCATACTGGGAACCATCCTGGGTACATTAATAATAGGTAAGCCTGCCGAAAAATATGGTCGCCGCAAATCATTAATAGTACTTTCCGGGTTATTTTCTCTGGCAGCCCTCGGAAGCGCAACAGCATTTACCTGGGAGTTGCTACTTTTCTTCCGCTTTGTTTCAGGAGTACTTTTAGGATGTATCACTGTTGTTACCCCCATGTTTATTGCTGAAATTTCCCCGGCAAAAAAACGCGGACAATTGGTTTTACTCAATCAGTTTTTCGTGGTGTCTGCCATATTTCTGGCATTCGTAGTGAATTACTTTTTAGCTCAGGCAATCGCCGAAGGATCATGGAGATGGATGATTGGCGTTGAAAGTCTTCCTGCTGTTCTGTTTTTCGGTTTACTTTTTATTGTTCCTGAAAGTCCACGCTGGTTAGTTAACCAAAACAGAAGCGTCGAAGCATTGGCCGTTTTCACCCGTATTCAGGCCGAAAACCCGGAAGAAGAAGTAGCCATCGTTGAAAAATCGGTAAGACAGGAACTGGAATTGGGTCACGGGAAACTATTCGTTAAAGAAAACCGATACCCTATCATTTTCGCTATTTTGATAGCTGCATTCAACCAGTTAGCCGGTATAAATGCCATCATGATTTATGCACCCCGCGTTTTCGAAATGGCCGGCTTTACAACCAACGCCGCATTGTTGCAATCCATTTCCATTGGCGCGACCAACTTACTTTTCACCTTTGTCGCTCTCTTTTTAATCGACCGTTACGGCCGTCGCACACTGCTCATGATTGGTTCTGTCGGAATGATATTTTTCCTCGGGATGCTTTCCAAAGCTTTCTTCACCAACAACTTTAGCGAGTTCGGCGGATATGGTGTCATGATTTACCTGATGGGATTCATCGCCTTCTTCGCTTTCTCACAGGGAGCCGTTTTGTGGGTTTTTCTTTCTGAAATTTTTCCAAATAAAGTACGCTCAAAAGGACAGGCACTGGGTAGTTTCACCCATTGGATCATGGCTGCTGCATTGATTTGGGGCTTCCCGATTTTTGCTGAAATGCCCGGTGTAGGCGGCGGACCTTCCTTCGCATTCTTTGCAGTGATGATGGTTCTTCATTTCTTTTTTGCCTGGAAAGTTATTCCTGAAACAAAAGGAAAATCGCTGGAAGAAATTCAGGTTGAATTCACAGAACGCAGAAAAAAATCGAAATAAAAATTCAAATCCTAAATACTGATGAAACGAACATGCCGCTGGAAATATTTTAAAGGAGGCGGCACAAAAACAGAATGAAAATAAATGTTCAAAGTGGATGCTTCCTGGCGTGTGAGTTCCATGAGAACGCTTAATAATCAATTAATTAATACCGATATTTTCTCATGAAAATAAAGAACAATCAAATTCTGTGCATCGGGGAAATCCTTTGGGACAATCTCCCTTCAGGAGCAAAACCGGGAGGCGCCCCAATGAACGTGGCCTTGCACCTAAACCGTATCGGACAGAAAGTTTCCATTTCCAGTAAAGTTGGGAATGATGATCAAGGCAAAAAATTACTTGCTTTTCTGGAAGATTCTGGTTTGCAAACTGATCTGATTCAGACTGACGAAACACTTCCTACCAGCGAAGTATTGGTTCATTTGGATGAAAACAACAATGCTACCTACGAAATCTGCGAACCGGTTGCCTGGGACAACCTGGTTTTAACTGATTCTCTGATCCTTCAGGCAAAATCATCAGGCCTGATCATCTACGGAACACTGGCTTCCCGTAATCCTGAAACAAGGAATACAATTCTCCGGTTGCTCGAAAATGATGTCGTGAAACTCATTGATGTAAATCTACGTCAACCTTATGACACAAGAGAAATTGTCGAGCAGCTTATCCTCAAATCGGACATCGTTAAGTTGAACGATGAGGAACTGGGCGTTTTCGGACAATGGTACAACAAGCACAAACACGACGAGGAAAGTCTGGTGAGATGGTTTGCCGAAGAATTCAACTCGAAAATGGTAATTGTAACCAAAGGCGACAAAGGCGCATTGCTTTATTCCGATGGAGAATTTTTTGAACATTCAGGATTTAAAGTGGATGCTGTTGATACTGTCGGTGCAGGCGATGCATTCCTTGCTGGGTTCATCGCTGCCTTGCTCGAAGGAAAAACAAACGACAAAGCGCTTGAATTTGCCTGTGCTGCCGGAGCATTTGTGGCAAGTAAAGCCGGAGCAACTCCGGAATATGATAGGAAAGAAATTGAACAGTTATTAATCTCAAAGTAAACAAACTATGAAGAAAAGATGCATTATTTTGAAACAAATGGCCAGAGGAATTTTCCTCCTTTTGGCATTTTTATTCTCATTGGAGGCAATAGCCCAACAGGTATCAGTCACCGGAAAAGTTACTGAACAAACGGGTGCTGGATTGCCGGGTGTAACCATCGTTGAAAAAGGTACTGTGAATGGCGCTATTACTGATTTTGATGGCAATTATTCCATTAAAACAACTACAAATGCGACCTTGAATTTCAGCTTTGTTGGAATGAAACCGCAGGAAATTTCAGTTGGCGGACGCACATCCATTAATGTGGTTCTAGAGGAAGAAATACGTGGGTTGGACGAGGTGATCGTAACCGGTTATCAGACTCAACGAAGGGCAGATCTGACTGGCTCTGTTGGCGTAGTAGAAATAGATAAGCTGAAAGAGGTTCCCACCGGGAATATTATGAAAGCACTTCAGGGTCAGGTAGCAGGAGTTTACGTTAAAACTGACGGGTCTCCCGGTGGAGGTGCAACAGTTCGAATCAGAGGGGGTAGCACTATGGCTGGGGGGTTTAATGATCCGCTTTACATTATCGACGGTATTCCGACAACAGGCGGCATCGAGCAACTAAATGCAAACGACATTGAGTCAATGCAGGTTTTAAAGGATGCTTCCGCATCAAGTATTTATGGTTCGCGGGCCAACAACGGCGTAATTCTGATTACTACAAAAAAAGGGAAAGTCGGATCAAGTAAAATTGAATACAGTTCATATTACACTATTCAAAACTATGCCAAAAAGCTGGATGTTTTGAACGCCTATGACAGGGGATATGTTAACTGGCAGGCATCGATCAACGATGGACGAACCCCTACTTCAAATATCTACAGCTATGAGTGGCACAGGGACGCCAGCAACACCGCTGTTTTAGATAAAATTCTTTTCCCTGAATTTATTGATCCTGCCCAAACCATGCGGCCTGCCGACACAAAATGGGTAGATGAAGTTTCACAGCTAGCTTTTCTTCAATCGCAGAACCTTACATTTACAAGTGGTAGCGAAAAAGGAACAACGTTGTTGTCATTGAATTATTTCGACAACAATGGTATTATCAAAGAAACGAATCACAAAAAATACACAGCCCGCATCAATTCGGACTATAATTTTCTGGGAGGAAAATTAAAAGTTGGTGAAAACCTGTCAATTTCTAAAATTAATAATACTGAAATACCTGTTGGCGATGTCATGTATCTTTCATTGGTTCAACAGCCTGTCGTTCCAGTGCGTTCAGTAGATGGCGCCTGGGGTGGTCCGGCTCCGGGCATGACTGACCGTCACAATCCCGTTAGGCTTATAGAAGACAACAAACAGAATGTATCCAATTCTGCACGCATTTTTGGTAACCTTTATGCAGACCTCGAAATTATTAAAGACCTAAATTTCAGAAGCAATTTTGGTATCGATTATACTGAAAGGTATTACCGCAGGATGGATTACACTTATGCTTCAGGGTTCCTGATCAGCGATATTAGTCGTACCACCATGTCGCAAGATCACAATATGGCATGGACCTGGTCAAATACATTAAATTATAAAATCAAGAAAGGCAATCATTCTGCTGAATTCCTGACAGGTATGGAAGCCATTAAAGCACAATTTGTCACTTTCTACGGAAGCCGTGAAGGGTACGTGATTCAGGACGACAACTATATGTACCTGAGTTCGGGCACATCAAAATTCCTGAACGGAGGAGGAGGCGCAGCCAACTCTTTATTATCCTACTTCGGAAAAATTAATTATTCCTACAACGACAGATATCTTGCTTCAGCAACCGTTCGTCGCGATGGGTCCTCACGTTTTGGTAAGGATAATCAGTATGGTATTTTCCCGGCATTCTCATTCGGCTGGAGGCTTAGTGAGGAATCTTTCATCAAGGATAACATTAAAAGTGTTTCAAATCTGAAGCTTAGGGCTGGTTGGGGTAAAACAGGTAACCAGGAAATTAACAATGAGGCTATCTACTCAATCTATAAAACAGATACGGGCATTGATCCAACATGGGATTTTGATTCGGGCACATCTTATGATATTTCCGGTTCTGATGGAGGTGCACTTCCTTCAGGATTCCGTAAAATCAGAGAAGGCAACTCGCTGCTAAGATGGGAAGAAGCAGAACAAACCAACTTTGGTTTGGATTATGGATTCTTCGGACAAAAGATCATTGGGAGTTTAGATTACTTCGTAAAAGACACCAAAAATATTTTGTTGGAGCCGCCATATCTGGCAGCAAAAGGCGAAGGTGGAAATCAGTGGGTAAATGGCGCATCTTTAAATGTTAAAGGATTGGAATTTGTTTTGGGATATGAAACCAAGTTCGACAATGGAATAGAATTAAGTATTTCAGGAAATATTTCAACTTACAAACGTGAAGTAACTTATTTGCCGGAAGATGTTTTGACCGGTTATCCGGGAGATCCTGCAAATGGTAAGAGTGTATTGGGACATTCTGACCTTGCTCAATTCGGATATGTAGCGGATGGACTTTTCCAGAATCAGGCTGAAGTTGACGCTTATGCAGCACAACCCGGGAAGGCTATTGGCCGCATCAGGTATAAAGATATTGGTGGATTGGATGCAGAGGGCAAGTATGTGAACAAACCAGATGGAATTGTGAATGCGCTTGACAGAACCTGGATTGGTGATCCAAATCCGGATTTCGAATACGGAATTAGTGCTAATATAAGTTACAAAGGTTTTGATGTGTCAGTATTCTTTCAGGGAATCTCCGGCGCCCAGGTTTACAATGATTACAAGCATTTAACCGATTTTACGTCTATATGGCAAGGAACCAACTTTGGCGCAAGGACACTCGATGCTTGGTCGCCGACAAATTCAGGTTCTACTATTCCGATGCTGACACTTACCGATACCAACAACGAAAGCAGGTATTCATCCTATTTTATCGAGAATGGATCCTATTTGAAATTGCGCAATCTTCAGGCAGGATATACTATCCCGAAGAGTATAATGGAATCTGTAAAAATGGCGAGTGCCAGAATCTATGTTCAGGGACAAAATTTGTTTACAATTAAAGACAACAATGGTTCAGATAAATATACCGGAGTTGATCCTGAAAACCCAAATTTTGCCTATCCAATCCCAAGGACAATCACATTAGGAGTTAACTTAACATTTTAATAATTAGTAAGATGAGAAATATTCATACAAAAATAAAGCTATTCGCTTCATTGCTTATTCTGGCTTTTGGTCAGTTATCATGCTCGAACGATTTCCTTGACCTCCCACCGCAGGCAACCGTAAGCAGCGATCAATTAAATACACCTGAAAATATTGACGGAATGGTAATTGCAGCTTATGCAGAATTAGGAAACGACCATTATACAGCGCCCAACTCTCTATGGCCTTATGCCGATATTACCAGTGGCGATGCCTATAAAGGTGGTGATGGTACAGGGGATATTCAGGAATTCAATTTCCTTGAACTCTTTAAGATCAATACCCCTAACAATCCGCTTCTCGATCAGAAATGGTATCGTCTATATGTAGGGATTTCGCGTTGCAACGAAGCATTAAAAAGGTTAGCGGTTGTAACAGAAGTAGAAGTTCCGATGAAAAAACAACGCATTGCAGAAGTCCGTTTTTTACGTGGTCACCAGTATTTCCTTCTGAAAACCATGTTTAACCGTATTCCCTGGATTGATGAAACTATCGAGGGAGATGGTTTTGGAAAAGTTTCAAACGATGATCTGACCAGCAAACAGTTGTGGGATAACATTGCCGCTGAATTTCAGGATGGGGTTGCAAATTTGCCGGAAACACAAGCAGATGCCGGACGTCCGAACAAATACACAGCTATGGCCTATCTTGCAAAAGTAAAGCTCTATATGGCATTCGAACAGGACGAAACAAACAATGTGAAATCCATCAATGCTGCAACTTTAAACGAGGTTGTATCCTTAACAGACCAGGTAATCAATTCAGGGAAATATTCCCTGTTTAGCGATTTTGCCTATAATTTTCTGTGGGAAAAGGATAAAAACAGTACTGAATCTGTTTTTGCCATTCAACGTTCGATCAACGATGGTACACCAAAAGGCCGTCTGGATTGGGGCAATGCGCTCAATTATCCGATGAACCCCGAATATGGCTGCTGTGGATTCCAT
>JAUYEQ010000140.1 GCA_030691295.1 Bacteroidota bacterium | reverse complement strand
AGCGAACCGGAGCTGTTAACTGTGAAATCAGGTTTTGTTTGATTACGTCAGGATCAGAAGTTGGAGCAGCATTTACATTTTGGTAAATCGGACAAACGGGAGTTGAGAATGGAGTTGCCTCAATGGCAGCAGCCAGTTCTTCGTGGGCAGGTTCCATCAGTGGGGAGTGGAAAGCGCCGCCAACCGACAACTTTAACGCACGTTTGGCGCCACGGGCAGTCATTGCTTCGCAAGCTTTGTCGATTCCCGAAAATGAACCGGAAATAACCAACTGACCGGGACAATTGTAATTGGCAGGAACCACAACATCGTCAATAGAAGCGCAAACTTCTTCAACAATTTCATCGTCCAGCCCAACAATGGCAGCCATGGTTGAAGGTTCGGCCTCGCATGCTTTTTGCATTGCCTGAGCCCGCTTCGAAACCAGTCGCAAACCATCTTCAAAACTCAATGCCCCATTGGCTACCAATGCTGAAAACTCTCCCAAAGAGTGTCCGGCAACCATTTCAGGATTGAAATTTTCGAGTGTTTTTGCAAGCAAAACCGAATGTAAAAAAATGGCAGGTTGGGTAACTTTGGTCTGTCGTAAATCTTCTTCAGTACCTTCAAACATAATGTCAGTAATGCGGAAACCTAAAATTTCGTTGGCTTTTTCGAAAAGCTCTTTTGCTACCGGCGATTTATCGTAGAGATCCTTCCCCATTCCGGGGTATTGTGCGCCTTGTCCTGGAAATACGAATGCGTTCATTTCTATTGATTTAAATTTACAGCGGGCAAATATAGTACTTTTTTCGGCTTGGGTAAATAATGCATTTCAGGTTTCCATGAATCCGTGAGCTGGCTACTGCATATTTTATTGCGTGGGTTGATACCGTTTTTTACGTAAGTTTGTTAACGAACAAAAAACATATAAAAAATGAAGAAAAATGAGAACAATGAAGGCAAAGACTTTTGGAACAGCTTAAAATCGTTGAACGGAAAAGCCTTTGAAGGTCAACTGATTGGTGTTCAGTCAAACGATGATTTTGCCGAAAAAAAAATTAGTAATGCATGTGCTTTTTGCTGATGATGAAACCATTTTAATTCGGTTTAATGTTGGCGATGACCGGTCGAGAACAAGGATTTTTAAATACAAAAACGGCATAATAGAACTCAAACATACTGTCAACGATACTTCTTATACCTACAACCTGCGACGCATGGGCACTGACAGATTATTTACGGTTGCATTTGATTTGAAAAATGAAATTGACATCCCTGCTCCTTCATGGGGATGGGAAAATTTCGGAAAATAAATACCGTCATCTGTGTCAACTGATCAGATGACGGTAAAACAAGGTGCAAACGGCAATTCATTTTGCGCTTTTTGAATCAGCCTTCATCGGATCAGTCAGTTTTCCGGACATTAAAACCTTGTCATTTCCCATCAAAATTGAAGGCTTCAATTCGGGATTCATCCAATTCAGTAACCATTCCATATCGCGTTCAGTTACGACCACACAGCCAGCGCTTGGATTCGGGTTTTCGCCTTCGCTGAGATGAAGAAA
>JAUYEQ010000139.1 GCA_030691295.1 Bacteroidota bacterium | reverse complement strand
CATTGATACTGCATTTGTGCGATTGATTTTTTGGTCAAACTTTCGGTTCTGATCAGCCTTATATTCTTCTACTACTTTATCTTCAATCGGATGGGCATAGCCAGCGATCGTGGGCTATCTGCTTTTGGCCCAAACTGTTGCTGTCCGAATTCCTCGATAACACTGGGGTGATTGGGCAAAACCAGCCGTGTTCCATCAGTTGCAAGAACGCGCATGCCGTGCCATTCGTAATACTCCGCCCCTTCATAAAAAGTATCTGTAGCTACTTCGTTTAACCGCTGAAAGGCCCAGGGATTCAACTTGGCCCTGGCTTGTGTAAATGCTCCTTTAGTAACTTCCCTGATATTAAAGTCGCTCCTGGAAATTGTCTTAAAGAATTTATCCAGCTCTCGTTGTATGGAACTCTTGAAGTTGATGATCAATACTATTAAATTACTGAGTGTCAGTTTTCTGTCTCGTGAAAATACCTTTTGAGAGCCGTCTTTCGAACGGCTACTAAACTCTTCATTTTCAAGTTCATACGATATGTTTTTAGATAAATTCTCTCGATAATCTGTTTCTTGGTTTATACTTGGGTTACCCCCTATATACCTCTACAAGATAACCAATGATTCTTGAATTACAAACTTTTCAGAGAACTATTTTGTGTCAAATACCAATAAAATAAAGCCTTTCAGAAGATTCCTTAACTAAACGACATTGGCTTACAAATATAAAATTATTGTTTGTTTAAAAAAGTAATATCCGGTTGATTTTGCATGCGAATAGTACCATACCGTATTTGTTTTGACTCTTTTCGGGGCTGTGCTTCATAAAAAAAGCCGGTCAGGAGAAACTCCCAACCGGTCTTGTATTCTGACTTCGGTCTTCCGTCTTTTTTAGTACGCAGTAATTATTCCGAGGAAATCTTCAGCTTTCAGTGAAGCACCACCAATCAAACCACCGTCAATGTCGGGTTGAGAAAACAATTCAGGAGCATTTTTTGCGTTGCAGCTACCACCGTAAAGAATGGAAGTTTCTTCAGCTATAGCTTTTCCGAATTTGTCGGCAATCAAACCGCGAATGTAAGCCAGCATTTCCTGAGCCTGAGCAGTAGAGGCAGTTACACCTGTTCCGATGGCCCAAATTGGTTCGTAGGCAATGGCAAGTTTCGAGAAGTCTTCAGCGCTAAGGTTGAAAATGGTTTCTTCCAACTGAGTTTTAACGTAAGTATTTTGTTCGTTGGCTTCGCGGATTGAAAGCGCTTCGCCACAGCAATAGATAGGAGTTAAGCCGTTTGCAAGGGCAAGCGCCACTTTTTTGTTCAGCGTTTCACTTGTTTCGCCATAATATTCGCGGCGTTCAGAGTGACCTAAAATTACATGGGTTGCGCCGGTTGATTTAACCATGGCAGCCGAAACTTCGCCGGTAAAGGCGCCTTTTGCTTCAGCGGCACAGTTCTGTGCCGCAACATCAATAAGGTTTGTATTAACTGAAGCAACAACGCTGGTAATGTGGGTGAAAGGAGTTCCAAGAACAACTACCACGTCTTTTACATTTGATATCGTAACTAATTCGTTTACTGCTTTTGCAAGTTCAACACCTTCCTGAACGGTGGTGTTACATTTCCAGTTTCCGGCAACAATCTTTTTTCTCATTATCAATGGGTATTAATAGTTTTTTAAAATTTTATCAAAAGTAGAAAAAGCCTTTTTAACAACCTAACATGCCCGACTGGCTTTCACTTTTATTAACTTTAGTTTAAAGAGCATGGGGCATGGAGCAGAGGGCATGGGGCACATCAAAAAACTGCACGGAACAAAAAACGCTCGTCCTCATGATTTTTTACACCCCACCTCTCAAGATTTTCAGCTTCAATCATTTTCAATCTTCTTCAATCTTCTTCAATCTTCTTCGTTCCTTTTCAAACCATCACCTCTAATTCTTGATTTTGATGATCCGAGACTGTTTCGGGCTGCCAGCCCAATTGACGTTCAATTGCTAAAATCATCATGCCTGCAATGTCTTTTCCGGTGGCAGTTTCAATGCCTTCCAGTCCGGGCGACGAGTTTACTTCGAGTACCAGCGGCCCTTTGTTCGATCTGATAATATCAACCCCGGCGATTTGCAGACCAAGTACTTTGGCCGCTTTTACTGCCAGCTTTTTTTCTTCGGCAGTTATTTTTATTACCGAAGCGGTTCCCCCTTGGTGAAGATTTGCCCTGAATTCGCCTTTTGCAGCTTCGCGCTGAATAGATGCAACTACTTTGCCGTCGATCACAAAGCAGCGGATGTCTTTTCCTCCGGCTTCTTTGATAAATTCCTGAACCAAGATATTGGCATTAAGGCTTTTAAAAGCATTGATCACACTTTCGGCAGCTTTCGCGTTTTCCGCCAGAACAACTCCTTTACCCTGAGTTCCTTCCAGCAATTTGACGATCAAAGGCGCACCATTTACCATTTGTATCAGGTCGGTGGTGTCGAGCGGCGATTTGGCAAAACCGGTAATTGGAATTTGAATCCCGTTCTGTGAAAACAACTGCGACGAAAAAAGTTTGTCGCGCGATCGGCCAATTGATTCCCATGAGTTGGCACAAAAAATACCCAATGAATCAAATTGCCTGATCAAAGCACAACCGTAAAAGGTTAAATTTGGCCTTAACCGTGGAATGATCGCATCCAGGTTGTTCAGGCTGCGGCCTCCGCGGAAGCGCACTTCAGGATTGGTGGCATCAAGCTTCATATAACATTGCTGCACATTCAGGAAAACCATTTCATGCCCGCGTTCTTCGCCGGCTTCAATGATCCGCTTGTTGCTGTACAATTCGGGATTGCTGGCCAGTACGCCAATTCTCAATCCGCTCCGCACATCCTTGAAATGCTGGTACAGTTCGCTGATTTTTTCGCCGGAAAAGTCGCCCAGCAGAAAACTGTTTGCAGGATCGACTAAAACACGGTTTTCCATCGCTTCCCGTCCAAGCAACATTCTGAATCCCATCGAATCGCGGTTGGCCAATGTCAATTCAATGTTCCACTGGAAATTGCCGATTTTCATGGTCGATTGAATCACAAATCGTTTTTCGGAAATTCCGCTTGAGCTTTTTATATTGCGGTGATCCACAACTTTTGCTTTGCAATGGAGCGTAATCCGGCGGGAATCCTGAATGGGGTGAACTTCGAAACTGACCCATTTTTCACCTTTTCGCATGAATTTGTGGATGTTGCTTGCATGAATCGTAGAGGTTTTTGCACCCGAATCGACCCGTGCTTTGATGGCCGGGATGTTCAATCCGGGGAATGCGCACCATTCTTCTCCACCTATAATAATGTGTTCTCCTAATTCCATTTTTCTATTTAATTGAATACTGTTTTCTGCCCGAAATTACGGCAATTATTTGCCAACATTTATTGCAGTCGGGTTAATTTATTGCAATATTTATTTCTGATTTTTGACTATTTCGCTGGTGATACAATAAACCACCGGACAAACCTCACAATTTTTGTGTGTCAGGTTCAGTATCTGGTACATGCGTTTGCGGTCGGTGTGCGGGTATTCGCGACAAGCTTTCGGTCGGTCTTCATAAACCATGCAGTAATTGTCGGGCATCAGAAACGGACAGGGCGTTTGCTTAAACACGTAATCCTTGTCTTCGTCGATGTAAAGATATTGCGCAACGAAATCAACCGGTTTCATTTTCAGTCGTTTTGCCAGCTTTTCAATGTCTTTTTCAGTAATAACCGGACTGATAGACGAACAGCAATTCGCGCAGCTCAGGCAATCAAACTGATCGAATGCTTCATGGTGCAGTTCGTGAAACATGTCGTCAAGATTCTTTGGTTTTTTGGCTTTCAGCTTTTTAAAAAATGCAGTAAATTCCTGCTTGCGGTTAGCCGTCAACTCTTTTAATTTTTCAGGCCTGATATATTGGAGGTGTTCCATTCTTTTTGCGTTTCCAGTTAATTTGGGCCAGGAATAATCCTGAAATTACAATGGCAATACCGATCATTTGATGGAAATTGAGTTCGTCGCCTAAAATGATGTAGGCAAAAACGGCCACGAAAACCGGGATAATGTTGATGAAAATATTTGATTTGTTGATACCCATGTTCCTTACACTGTAAGTAAAAAGTATAAATGCAAAGGTTGAAGCGAAGATGGCGAGTTTCACAATTGCCCAGAAAGCTTTGGCATGAAATGGTATCTGTGTGAAATCTGTCATCTCGAATCCCAGCCAGAAAGGTAGAAAAAACAACACGCCAATCATGTTTTGATAGGTGATGATGGTGAAAGTATTGTATCGGTGCGAAAGTCCTTTCAGCACGCTGGCATAGCCGATTGCACCCAAAACCGCCAGAAATTCGAGCGAAATGCCCAGCGGTGAAGCTGTGAAATTGAAAGAGCTGTCGAGCACCACCAGACTAACTCCCATAAAGGTGATAACCAGGCCATAAAGATTTGTGCGGCTAAGCTTTTCCTTGTAAAAATACCATGCGGCGATGGGCGAAAACAGCGGGATAGTTGCAACAATTACAGACGCAACGGTTGACGAAACATACAATAAACCATAGCTTTCGCCCATGAAATAGAGAAACGGTTCGAAGAATGCCATTAAGATGAAAAGCTTCAGGTCGCCGGCTTTTATTTTTTGAAGTTTACGGGAAAGAATAGTGAAGACCAGCAATAATCCGGTGGAAATTATCAACCTGAACAGAATTGTGGTGAGCGGACCATAGGCTTCGTAAACAATTTTAATCCACACGAACGAGAAGCTCCAGAATATCATCGACAAAATAGCTGCTCCCATCGGAAGCCATGCTTTGTTCCTCATTTTATGTTTTTTTAAACAACTATAAACT
>JAUYEQ010000135.1 GCA_030691295.1 Bacteroidota bacterium | reverse complement strand
AACGCTGACCGGGTTGGACAGAGACAGGGTGAACAGACCGTCAACCGGACCTTCTTCGTCAGCCTGTGTTGTAGCCACGATGCTTACTTCCGAAGCGTCGTTGTCCGCAATTGTACCAACACCTTCACCATCTGCAATTGTTGCATTATTTGGATTTGCAAGATTTACAAAGAAGATTTCGTCACCTTCCAATACATTATCATTTAAAATTGGAACCGTAATCGTCTTACTCGTATTCCATGCTTCAATAGTATATAGCGTTGTTACAAGTGCGGTATAATCACTACCTGCAATTGCTGAGTTATCGGTAGTGGCAACATCAAAAGTTACATCACAAACAACCGGTGCAGAAAGAGTTGCTGTAAATGTTGCAGTACCCGCTCCTTCGTTAACAGTAACATCATCAATGCTGAGTGTTGGAACAGGATTAACTGTTAATACTGCAGCATCTGAAGTTACTGAACTACCGCAAAGTCTTGTTATAACCACATCATAAGAACCGGCATTGGCAGAAACCACGGATGAAATTGTATAACTGCTTCCTGTCTCGGCAGGAACGATGGCAACTCCGTTCTTTCTCCATGAATAGGTAATTGTTCCCGGTCCACTTGCAGTAACACTAAAGCTAACTGACCCACCAACACATTTTGTTGCAGCATCGGGTTGATCGCTTATTGTTGGAGGGGCACAAGACGAGGCCAAAGCAAAATTACTCATGCTGGTCAGTCCTGTGGCGGTATAGTTACTGCCAGATACAGTTGTCTGATACGAATTTAATGGCGTAGCGCCATCTTTTAAAATTACAGGGTCTGAAGCGCCCGGGGTGAAGCCTGTTCCATCCAATGTGATGTTATATGTATAACCACTACCACCAGTTTGTGTCAAATTCCATTGACGGCCTGCAAAAAGAGTTGTATAGTCGGGAAGAGTACCGGAGATTGAACTTTCCAATTGTTCAGCAGTCACTGTGCTGGTTCCTGATAAGGCGGTATATTCCAGGTTAAGTGGCCTGTAATTTCCTCCTTTACCAATTGGAAAACCTTTTGAACCAACAGAGCTGTATGCACGGGCAAGTTTACCACTTACATGCGAAGTTGCAGAACCACCACTAAAAGAACCACCTGAACCGATTGTAAGCACATTTGCTCCTGTTGTGATAATTCCTCCAGTTAAAGCAAGGTCGCCATTAACTGTTACGTTTGTTGCTAAAACTGGTGTCGTTGAGCCAGCATTAATTGTAACATTGTACAAAGCAGGAGTACTTTGGATTTGTATATTTCCTAAAGTTGAACCAGCATTGCCAATAGTTAAAGTGCCACCGGAAATTGAGGCACTTGCATTCGTAATCTTAAGGTCTCCACCCGCAGCATCATTCGCATTATAAATACGGATTGTGCCACCGTCCATGCTAAGATTATTTGCCGCTGGGACCTGGAATGTAGCAACTGTACCATTTGATGTCCGGCCAGCAGTAGATACGTTTATTATTCCACCTGAAATATTGGCGGTATTTGAGTTGCTACCGTTTTGCTGTTGCCATCTGCCGGCAATATTCAGCAAACCTCCACTGACTTGAACATTTGAAGCAGCCCCATCAATAAGGAGTGAATTTCCGGTATTTACACCAACATTCAATGTTCCACTCTCAATTTTCAACAATCCCTGAACTGTCAGCGTGCCGGCACTTCCCCAATTTGAAGTTGCACTGGCATTATTCAGGTGAAATCCAGCAGTCGAACCAATGGTTCGCGCACCACTGAATGGTGCTATCGTTGAAGCGCTTGAAAGTTTGAATGTACCATTTGTAATAGTCAAACCACCGGAAGCCATTGTAACCGGCGACTGAACATCAAGCACGTTTGAATTGCTTGTCCCCTTGTTTACAATGATATTATTAAATCCTGTGGTAGAACTCCCGGAAATATTTTGTAAAGTATTATTTCCGTTAAAATTTATGGTTGAAGTACCAGCTGTAAATGTTCCGTTATTAGTAAAATTTCTGGCAACATTATGTGTGAATGCGCCTGCTATAAGAGTACCTGAACTAATAGTAAGATTGCCAGTTATAATTCTTGCTGCGCCAAGTGTAGTCGTTCCACCATTAATTGTTAAATTATTAAAATTCGTAAAAATGGTTGTCGGTAAAGTATTGTTGGCTGTCATTTCAACAGTTCCTGTTCCGGGAGTCCAGATTAAATCTGTAGCACCACCACCACCGAAAATAGCAAGCGATCCGGTTTTAAGTAATCCTCCAGCGTTCATATTAATTTCACTCTTCGTTGTACCATTTAATTGTTTATTAAGTGATACAGATCCAGCTTCTAAAGTTGAACCACTGGTAAAAGTCATTACTCCAACATTATTGCCAGAGGTCGTTTTACCTATATTAACTGTCCCAGTGATTATAAGTTTAGGATTTGTACCCGAAAATGTAAGTGTGGCAATACCATTGCCATTGCCTAATACAAGTGACGCACCAACTGCATTAGGACTGTCAACAATAACATTAAAACCGTTGGGTATAACAATTGCATCTGTAGCCACCGGAACTTTATCATTGCTCCAGTTCAACGCAGTACTCCAATTATCATTAGTCGCATCTCCATCCCAAATTCCATCAGCAGCATCCGTAAACCAGTTTTCAGCAAATCGACCACTGGGAATACCCAAAGCCATTAAATGGAAAGTTGTTCCAAGTTCCTGGTCCTCGACAAACCATTCGTCGTATATACGTCCGTTGACATCCGGTTTCAAATGCCAGGGATCATGTGTATGTGATGGTATATTTGGCTCGATGTGTTCAAGGGAAATTTTTACTGAGTCTTCGCCAGTCCAACCGTCACCAGTAATTACTACCCATTCTCCCGGCCAATAATCATCCTGGTCGGTAAAAATAGTTACCGTTTGTGCCATCCCAACCATACTCATTGCCATCAGCAACAAAAAGAGCATTGGAAGGATCCACAAGTTCTTTAATCGAAGTAAAAATTCGCTTTTCATAAAAAATGGATTTAAAGGATTTATTGATTTTATTTCTTTATTGATTTTGATTTTGTCTTGCAGGGAGGATATTGCTTTGCGATGGAATATTTTATTGTCGTTCATTTGGGACTGTATTGTGTTTCTGGACTCACTAAATGACAGATTAATAATATTTTGACTATTCATGTTGATGGTGGTTATTTGGTGCGAATGTCGAATTGGAATAGAATCCAGTACTATTCGCAATGAAAGTTATGGAGATTGGAAGAATAAATTGATATGAGATTTGATAATTTGTATAGCCGGTTATCAAACCGACCTTTTGGTTGATCAAAATGGTGTTTTGACCTATTGAGCAGTTTTAAGGCAGCGCTTAAATTGCTGACAAACAGTAATATATGGTGAAGTTTGACAAAAAGATAAAGCAAATGCTGCTGTTACCCACATTTTTTGTGGTATAACACTCAAATGAAGATGTATTTTTGAAGCTTTTTGAAGGATCGGTGTAAACAGAAAAAAAGTAAAAGCTTTAACTGGTAATTTTCTATTTTAATCCTTCGCAATTGGAATTATTTCTAATTTCAAATTGCACTACCAAACTTATGAAATAAAATATTCAATTCCAATTTTATTTTTAATACGCCAGTTTAAGAACTGAAATTTAAGTTGTGAAATTAGAAATTCAACTTGCATATATATAGTACTTTAAAAATATAGTTGGCTCTATAGCTATTCGGTTAATATATAAATTTGTCTGATTCTGTTGTTAAGCATTTATCTATGTTTGGCGGCATTTGTAGTTTCTAAATCATGCAAAACTGAACGTTTTTTACATTCAGTTTTGCAAATAATTTAAAGGAAGGGTTGAACTTACAATTTGTGAATATATTCCGCACTTTCCTTAAATGTTTCGGGAGCCATTTCCACAAAATAGTTCTTTACCCCACATTTTTCGGCAGCGGCAAAAAGTTCTTTCCAGTCAACCACGCCCTGACCAACAGGTACTTGTTTGTCGGTGGTTTTTGACCAATCGGCCAGATGGGCGGAGATGAACCGGCCCGGATACTTTTTGAAATAATCGGCAGCTTTGTAACCGATACTTATAACTGCCACCTGAAACTGCATTTTCACCAGGTCGGGATCGAATTGTTTCAGCAGTTCGTCGTAAATCAGCACGCCGTCAAGCTTTTCGAATTCCATGTGGTGGTTGTGAAAACCCATCTGAATGCCGGCTTTTTTCGTTTTCGCGCCAATTTCGTTCAGTTCATCAGCAGCTTTTTTCCAGTCGCTCAGGTTCGCATCTTTCGGAAGCCAGAAGCTGGAGCAAATCATCTGTTTTTGTCCAGATTCGAGCGCGAAATCAATCCTTTCGCTCAGGTTGTCCCGAAGTTCACCCATTCCGTAATGCGTACTTTCCAGAATGAGACCGGCATCTTCCACAATCTTTTTCATTTCTGATCCCTTCATACTTACCAGCGGACCAAATCCTGAACTTACGTATCCGGGAGGAGAGCACATTTCAACACTTTGGTATCCTTGCCCGGCCATCATTTTTAAGGTTCCGGGAAAATCTTTGATCAACTGGTCTTTAACAGTCCAAACCTGAAAGCCAAGCGGTTTTTTAAAGGCTTTTGCACCTGTTGCTGCTTCAAGGTTCATCGGGAACTGTGAGGCAAGCAAAGTTGCCCCGATTCCCATTGCACTTTTACCGAAAAATTCTCGTCTGTTCATTTTGATAGGTTTTTCATTGTTGGTTTGTATTAAATGCTGCTAGCTGCCGGCGACTGGCTGCTGGCAAAAAGGCTTCGAAAAATGGTTTCACCTTTGCGGCGCATACAGAATTCACGTTTCAAATTAGAAGATTGGATGCGCCTTTTACTGTTCCACCTCAATTCCGGCTACAAAATATTCCGCACCTTCGGAGCTTTTGCTGCGTGGCCAATAATCGGCAAAGAACGTTAATGATATTATCACATTTTCTCAAATTCACATCTTCACATCTTCTCTCAATCTCATTTTCTGGCAACTGGCGGTTGCAAAAGCCTTCGAATTTATGTTTTCGCATTGCGGCGTATACAACTTTTACGTTTCAATTTAGACGGTTGGATGCGCCTTGTGTTACTTTTTACCCTCATCCCCGGGTTCCGTTTCACTGCACCCGGGGTTATTCATATTTGACTCTTTCAGAGTTTCGGTGCGCGATCATGTAATCTGGACCTCTTTCTGATTACTGGACCACTGAGACTGAGACTGCGACTGCTCACTGCGACTGACCACTTTCCCCTGCTTTAAATCTCGTCAGGTGACCAACCTTTTCTGTATTCGCGTGAAAGGTATTTGTTGGCATCTTCGAAGTTGGTGATTTTGCGGTTGGCCGCATCGTATTTCAGGAGCCGACCGCTGCGCAGTGCAACTGCATATAAATTAACTGCTTCGGTAATATCACCAGCTTCGGTAAAACTTCCGGGGCATTGTTTCCCGGTTTTTACTGCTTCCATAAATTGTATGAATCCCGAAGTTCTTTCCTTTTTCGGAAGTTCAGGAACTGTGCGACCTGCCATTCGTTTTTCAGGAATAAGCTGAGGATTGTTTACATGGAAACCGGCCAGGATTTTCCCTTTGTCGCCAACGAACATCATGCCTTCGGCAGGCAATTCCTTGTTGTCTTCATACAATTCTTCGGGAACTGGTGGACGCATTCCACCGTCGTACCAGATTAAATCGACTGCAGGGCGCGAGCCTTTGGCCGGATATTTAAACCTGACAGAACTGGCGAATGGAAACGAAAAATCATTTTTTACCTGAAAAGCTGTTGAATCGCGGATACCGCAAACGTGGCTGAAATTTGGTTCGATGATGGTTGGATTTTCGAGTCCGAGCGCTTTGAAAACGGTCCATAAACTGTAATGTCCCATGTCGGCCATCGAGCCTCCGCCGAAATCGTACCAGCCCCTGAAAACCATGTTGGTGTAATACGGATGGTAGGTGCGTTCGGCTTCCGGTCCCAGCCATAAATCCCAGTCCATTCCGTTTGGAACAGCCGGCAAATCGGTTGGAAGGGTAGGGTATTGCGGCCAAACCGGGCGGTTCGACCAGTTGTGAACTTCCTTGAGCGTTCCGATGGCTCCTTCGTTGATCCAGCTCATCACCTGATCCATCGAGCCGTTCGAATCCCAGGCAATTAAATGAGTAGTTACCTTCGATTTGCCGGCCATTTCGATTACTTTCCGGCCTTCTTCCAACCTGTTCGAGATTGGTTTGTGCGTGGTAACACTGATCCCTCTTTTCATGGCAGCCATTGCAATAATACCGTGCAGATGGTCGGGTGTCATTATTTTAACGGCGTTCAGGTCCTTTTCTTTTTCGAACATTTCGCGGAAATCGGCATAAGCCCGGCAATTGCCAAACTTTTGGTCGCCGCGGAATTTGGAATAAAAGGTATCAACGATTTCCTTGCCATTATCAAGTCCTCCGGCGATGG
>JAUYEQ010000126.1 GCA_030691295.1 Bacteroidota bacterium | reverse complement strand
TTTTCAGCTTTTCGTTTTCTGATTTTTCAAATGACAACGAATTGGTTTAAGAAAATAATAAAAAAGCCGCCTCAATTGCTTGAAGCGGCTCACCATGCTGAGTTTATAAAATTAATTCAGGATGCTGTTGTATTGTTCGTTAATTAAGTCGGGAAGATAGCTCGCAATCATTTCCAAAACCTTTTCGTTGCTAATTGCCTCGTTGCTAATACATTTCTGGTTGTTTAAGCTGGTCTGATTCAAAACAGCAGCATTTAAGCTTTCGCTCACTGTGCTTTCCGAACCACTCACCAATTTTACACCAAAACCTTTAGAGTCATTCATGTATTTTACTTCAAAGTACTTGGTACGAACCAGATATTCCTGTCCTTTTTTCGTTTCTTTCATGAAAACATGAACAGGAGTTTTTGATTCACCATAAGCAATTTCCCAACTTTTCTGGAAATTGGAATTCGGACTAAAATTCAGATCGGGGGAAATCTTATAGTTCGAATTGAAAGATTCTTCGTTTCCGGCCCAAACATTGATAGAAATCGTCGTAAAAACTACCAACATCACATAAACAAACAAATTTCTCTTTTTCATTTTATTTCTTTTTAAATTGTTAAAATCTGATTTTCGTTTCATTGAACGATGCAAATCTAACAGGCTTTTCGTTCACAAAAACATAAAAAATATCAGCTTTTGGAAAGCGAAAAGAACCTGAAATAAAATTCAGAAGATAAAGCCATGGTTTAAATTATAAAAATGCAACTAATATGTAGGCAACTTTCTTTTTACTATAAAAACAGACTGGATTGCTTACAAATTGAAAGTGGCATGTTTTGCAGCATTTCAGCTATTTATTTTGCTCTTTTTCTGATTGTTAAGAAATTGTAAACACCTTCGTTTTTTCATAATACACACTTGCAATTTGTAATAGTTTGTTTCTGGTAACATTCTCCTTACAATTTATAAGTTTGAATTGTATCTAATTTTCATTTGGAGTATTTTTACCAATCTGCAACTTTCAATATTTTCGGCCGGTCAGTTTAACTGAAAGACAACCAGAAAAGCCACAAGTCTGCGAAAGCACATTTTAAATTCGTAATCAATAAAATAAAAATCAAAGAAGTTTTGATTTCTAAATCAAATATCTTAAATTTACAAATTCTTTAAAGAGAATTATTCTCATATAAAAACAACTCAACAATGGACTCTTCCGGAATCAGAGATGCGCTGACAGAAAAAGGGTTGCGGGTTACGCCGCAGCGAATTGCCATTTATGAGGCCATCCTCAAATTGAATAATCATCCGACTGCCGACGATATCGCAGCGCATATTAAACTCGATCATCCGAATATTGCAACCGGAACGGTATATAAAGTTTTGGAGTCGCTGGTCGAAAACGGATTGATAAAAAAGGTGAAGACTGAAAAAGATGTAATGCGGTACGACGCGATTCTTGAAAACCACAATCATTTGTATTGCGCCGAATCGGACAGGATCGCAGATTATTACAACGAAGAAATCAATAACTTACTTACAGATTACTTCAGGCAACATGAAATTCCGGATTTTAAAATTGCGGATATCAAACTTCAAATCATCGGTAAATTTTTAAATGAAACTGAATAAAATAAACTTTTCTAACCATTAATTATTAACAAATACGTATTAAAATGGAAGACAATTCAGAAAAAATCAGCAAATGCCCGGTTACCGGGGCAACTGGCAAACACAATGTTGGAGCCAGCGGAACCAAAAACCGCGACTGGTGGCCCAATCAGTTAAAATTGAACGTACTGCGACAGCACTCTTGCAAGTCGAACCCGATGGGCAAAGATTTTAACTATGCCGAAGAATTCAAGAAGCTGGATTTGAAGGCAATTAAAAACGACCTTCACAAGCTCATGACCGACTCTCAGGATTGGTGGCCTGCCGATTTCGGCCACTACGGACCATTGTTCATCCGCATGGCATGGCACAGCGCTGGAACTTACCGCACCGGCGATGGTCGCGGAGGGGCAGGTGGCGGACAGCAACGCTTTGCCCCACTCAACAGTTGGCCCGACAATGTCAACCTCGACAAGGCACGCCGACTGCTTTGGCCAGTCAAGCAAAAGTATGGCAAAAAAATATCATGGGCAGATTTGATGATCCTTACAGGTAATGTAGCACTTGAATCAATGGGTTTCAAAACCTTCGGATTTGCCGGTGGTCGCGCAGATGTTTGGGAACCGGAAGAAGACGTTTACTGGGGTTCGGAAGCCAAATGGTTGGAAAACGATGAACGGAACCTGGACAAAACGGAAGTTGATAACCCACTTGCTGCCATTCAGATGGGGTTAATTTATGTGAATCCGGAAGGGCCTGGTGGAAATCCTGACCCACTTGCTGCGGCTAAAGATATTCGTAACACGTTTGCCCGTATGGCAATGAACGACGAAGAAACCGTGGCATTGATTGCCGGTGGGCACACTTTTGGCAAAACCCACGGCGCGGCTGATGCAGCCCATGTTGGACCCGAACCAGAAGCCGCCAGTATTGAAGAGCAGGGTTTCGGTTGGAAAAGTTCGTTTGGCTCAGGGAAAGGTGGCGACACGATCTCCAGCGGATTGGAAGTCACCTGGACACAAACTCCGGCCAAATGGAGTTATTACTTCTTCGAAAACCTGTTTAAATACGAATGGGAACTTGAAAAAAGCCCGGCAGGCGCGCATCAATGGGTAGCAAAAAATGCCGGGGATATTGTTCCTGATGCACACGACTCCTCCAAAAGACAGGCGCCAAAGATGTTGACAACCGACCTTTCGTTGCGTTTCGATCCGGCGTATGAAAAAATTTCAAGGCGTTTCTACGAACACCCGCTTGAATTTGCCGATGCTTTCGCACGTGCATGGTTTAAGCTGACCCACCGCGATATGGGGCCTCGGACGCTTTATCTTGGCGCTGAAGTTCCGGCGGAAGAACTGATCTGGCAAGACCCGATTCCTGCAGTCAACCATCCGCTGATTGATGAAAATGATTCAGCAGCCTTAAAAGCAAAAATCTTAGATTCAGGATTAACTGTATCTCAGTTGGTATCAGCAGCCTGGGCTTCGGCCTCCACTTTCCGTGGATCCGATAAACGTGGTGGCGCTAACGGAGCACGCATTCGTCTTGCCCCGCAAAAAGACTGGGTTGTTAACAATCCGGCTCAGCTATCTGAATTGTTGGCAACACTGGAAGGTATCCAAAATGAATTCAACAGTGCCCAAACTAACGGGAAAAAAGTATCACTTGCCGATCTTATTGTACTGGCAGGATGCGCCGGGGTTGAGAAGGCCGCGAAAGATGCCGGTTATGGTGTGACTGTTCCTTTCACTCCGGGGCGTATGGACTCATCTCAAGAGCAAACTGATGTAGAATCGTTTGCTGTACTGGAACCTGCTGCCGATGGTTTCCGGAATTATCTGAAAAGAAAATTCTCCATTTCGACCGAAGAATTGTTGGTGGATAAAGCACAACTGCTAAAATTAACTGCTCCGGAAATGACTGTACTTGTTGGCGGGATGCGCGTATTGAACACAAACTTTGACCATTCGAAACATGGTGTTTTCACGAGTCGTCCGGAAGTTTTAACCAACGACTTCTTCGTCAACCTGCTCGACATGAGTACCGCCTGGATGCCTGTTTCGGAAGACAAAGAGTTATTTGACGGGCGTGACCGCAAAACGGGCGAAGTAAAATGGACTGCAACCCGCGCTGATTTGATTTTCGGATCAAATTCGGAGTTGCGGGCACTTGCTGAGGTTTATGGAAGCTCAGATGCTCAGGAGAAATTTGTGATGGATTTTGTGGAAGCATGGAACAAAGTAATGAACGCAGATCGTTTTGATTTAGCCTGATATTTTGACCATTACAGAAATTATA
>JAUYEQ010000125.1 GCA_030691295.1 Bacteroidota bacterium | reverse complement strand
ATCTGGCATGGGTTCGCACCAGCATCGGGATTATGGCATTCGGGTTCGTAGTAGTCAAGTTTTCTTTATTTGCAAAACAAATTTCGCTGCTACTTGGAAATGAAGCCATCATCCATCCGAAAGAGTACTCTTCAGTTTTGGGAATTGTACTTGTACTGGTGGGCACAATTACTGCGATTCTCTCATACATACGTTATAAAAATACTGAAAATAAATTAAATGATAGCCATTACAAGCATTCTTCATTACTAATAACAATCCTTACCGGATTTATTCTTTTGGTGAGTATATTCCTGATTGTATATCTTATACAAAGCACATAACTTTAAGGAAGGAGCTTTCCCAAAGTTTTTTTCAAGTTTAAAAAAACTTTGGGAAAGCTTTAAGAGGGGAATGTGTGAATGTTGCAATTATTCCTGATAATTCTGTAAAACATTTATGCTCAAAGGTTCCGTACTTAGTACTTTCTATATTCATGAATAACACCACTATGCGAAACAAAGGAACTAACATCAAAATTACAGTTAAAAATCTGACAATAAGCTATAACGACGAAGGACCAAACGGTGCACCTGTAATCATTCTGATTCATGGATTTCCATTCAACAAATCAATGTGGAACGACCAAATGGAAGTGCTAACAGAGAAATGCCGGGTAATTGCCTACGATGTGCGCGGGTTTGGAAACTCAGAGGCCGGAACCGATGATTTCTCGATTGAACTTTTCGTAACCGATCTGATTAACCTGATGGATGCCCTAAAGATTGAGAAAGCCATGCTTTGTGGTTTGTCGATGGGCGGATACATTGCTTTGAATGCAATTGAAAATTACCCAAAACGATTCAGCGCATTGATTTTATGCGATACCAATTGTGTGGCCGACACACCCGAAGCTATCGAAAAAAGGATAGTGACCATTGAGAAGATCGACAAATATGGGGTAGAACCATTCGCAAATGAGAGTATTAAAAATCTTTTTGCGCCCATATCATTTGTTACAAATCAGGAAAAAATTGCAATTGTAAAGGAGCTGATAATGAAAGCTTCAATGCCAACGCTTAGGGCAACTTTACGTGCTTTAACGACACGTAAAGAAACTTGCAACAAACTGCCCGACATAAAAGTGCCGGTTTTGATCCTCGTTGGCGAAGACGATAAAATAACCCCTCCGGTAGCAGCCAGGCAAATGCACAAAAACATCAAAGGTTCAATCCTGAAGGTGATTGAAAATGCCGGTCATTTAAGCAACATTGAAAATTCTTATGAATTCAATATACACCTCGAAAAATTTGTTTCATCAGTAAGATTAAAATAAAATGACAAACGAAGAAATCGAAAAGGATTTAAACGCAAAAATCCTGAAAGTTACCATGACGATCAAGGAGCAATATCCTGAATTGTCCGGTTTTTTTGAAGAAATGCCTGAAACAATTCCTGGTGAAAAAGATCCGGAAATTACGCTGAAGAATTTAAGCGCCTACTATGAATCGCTGAATTCGATGTTGAGCAAATACAAATTGGAACATCCCAAAGGCTCAAAATAAAACATGATCGGCCTGGATTCAATCAAATTTCATCAATAATTTAATACATACAACAATGGAAGAAATCAAAGAAAAAGCACATGCTGGCAAGGCCAGGGCTGAATACATTAAAGTAGAAACGAATGTAAATCTTCATATTACAGATGCCGGCGAAGGCAAACCCATTGTATTAATCCACGGTTGGCCTTTAAGCGACGAAATGTACGAATACCAGTACAACGATTTGGTAAATAAAAATTTCCGCGTAATTGGAATCACGCTAAGAGGTTTTGGCAAATCTGACAAACCTTTCGGCGCATATACTTACGACGTACATGCATTGGATATCAAGCGGGTTTTGGATAAACTGGACATCAAAGATGCAATGTTGGTTGGTTTTTCAATGGGTGGTGCAATTGCCGTAAGGTTTGTGGCTGCATACAATGAAACTCAGGTATCAAAATTGGTTTTGGCCGGAGCTGCAGTTCCTTTGTGGACACAGCGCGAAGATTTTCCATACAATCTGCCACAAAGTGCAGTTGACGACCTGATTAAATTGAATTACAGTGACCGTCCGAAGCTTCTGGCTGATTTCTCAAAGATATTTGCAGCTACTGAAACCTCATTAAATGAAGGTATCGGCGTTTGGTTGAATGGTATTGGGTTGAGTGCTTCTTCACATGCAACAGCTGAATGTCTGGTCGCATTGCGCGATACTGATCTGAGGCCTGATATGGAAAAAATCACCATTCCGACACTGATCCTGCATGGAAAACAAGACAAAATATGCTCGTTTGATCTGGCAGAACAGATGAAAGCCGGAATCTCAGATTCAAAACTTGTTGCTTTCGAAAAAAGCGGACATAGCTTGTTCCTTGAGGAAACCAGGAAGTTTAATTCTGAACTGATAAAATTTGCTGGGAAATAATGGTATGCCCTTTGCTATGGACATTTTCTTTTGCGGAAGATATTTAAACAGCTTGTCAATTTTAAATTCAATAATTCAAAACACATGAAAGCAAAAATTAATATTATCTATTTGTTGATAGCAGTTTCAATCCTCGTTTTTACCGGATGTAAAGGAAAAGACGGGGACGATGGACTTGATGGCCTCGATACCACTGTTTATTATTCCGAATGGATTACTCCATCAGCCTGGTCGGGTAACTCCGGCGATTGGTATTTCAGTGTTGACGCTCCCGATTTAAAGGCTGATGTTGTAGAGAGTGGAGTAATTCTGGCCTATGTTTCCCTGGATGGCGATGTTTATCCGGCTGCAGTGAGGCCTTTACCTGCTTATGCAGTGGGGGCAAACTGGGATTTTTTAATTCCGGATTATGAGATAATAGAGTTTACTTGCGATATGAGTTCAAGGCCGTTGACAACAGGGAATCTCTTTCGGTTCGTTGCAATTCCGGGTAACATCGAAACCCTAAAATCAGCATCATTGGAAAACATCAGTGAAAAAGAGCTT
>JAUYEQ010000105.1 GCA_030691295.1 Bacteroidota bacterium | reverse complement strand
CCAGAAATCCATACAGGGGAAGTCCTGCATGTTGGGAAGCAATATCATAAAGTGCAATATCAAAGGCGCTTTTAATGCTCGAATTGCCGTAAATGGTGCGATCCATTTCTACTGAACAAGATTCAATATCCAGTGAATTTTTGCCGATCAAAGCTTTGGCCAGGTAATTGGCAACCAGATAAGCAGTTTCCATGCTTTCTCCGTTAATTGGCATAAATGGGCTGCACTCTCCAAAACCGGTCAAACCTTCATTGGTATGGATAACAACAATCACATTTTCAGCATAATCGAACGATCCCAATGAAATTACAAAGGGCTTTTTCAACTTTACAGGAAATTTATAGACTTCTATTTGCGTAATCTGCATGATTAAAACGATATTGAATCAGGAAAATTGGTAATACCAATGACCGCCAAATTTAGGGTAAAATGTGACAATATGTTGCAAAAGTGAAATACAATAAATCAGCAATCACTTTCCGGTTATTCTGAGTTGCTCTCTTCAGAAAATCAATAAACTATGATTTTAAAATTTTATACCGGAATTATAAAGATATTTGCATTTTAAGACGAATGTCTTTTAAGCTCAAACCGAGAAGTTTCAAACATTCAATATGCGAAAACGACTGTACAATATTATTTTCGAACACGATACCAAAGCCGGAAGACTCTTTGATATAATCTTGTTATGGCTAATATTACTTAGTGTTACTGTAGTTATTATTGAAAGTATTCCTAAATACCATGCTAATTTCTTCTCAGAATTTTATCTGATCGAATGGATTTTCACGATTTTGTTTTCAATAGAATATTTACTCCGGATTTGGAGTTAGCCAAAACCATGGAAATACATCTTTAGTTTCTGGGGTCTTGTAGATATTTTAGCTATACTTCCGACGTATATGGATCTCATGACTCCTGGCCACCATTATTTACTGACTGTCAGAATATTACGATTGCTAAGGGTTTTCCGGATATTAAAACTCGTCAGGTTCAACAAAGAAGCGCGGGTGCTACTCGAAGCGATGAAGGGAAGTTCATATAAAATAGGCGTTTTCCTTTTGGCAGTTATCTCAATGGTGACATTATTGGGCACCATGATGTATGTTGTTGAAGGAAGTGCAAATGGTTTTACAAGCATTCCACAAAGCATTTACTGGGCAATTGTTACAGTTACAACTGTCGGTTTTGGCGACATCGTACCACGAACAGTTTTGGGCCAGTTCCTTTCGTCCATTGCCATGATTATGGGATATGCAATTATTGCCGTTCCAACAGGAATTATCACCGTTGAATTGTCAAAAAGTAAATCTTCAAACAAAACCTGCGCTAATTGTAGCAACGAAAATCCTGAAAATGCCCAATTTTGCAATCAGTGCGGGGAGAAAATAGAGTAGAATTGAGTGAGAGCCTGACCTGGAGTCAGACCCTCACTTTTCCAAAATATTATCCTTCTGAATACCATTTAATTTGCTGCGAGGCCCGCATAATAATTACAAGAATTACAAACAGCCCGACACTTCCGGCCAGCAAGGCATAATCCTGTAATTGTAAGATGGTGAACAGGAACAGATACAAACCGGTTTGCAAAAGTGTCACCCAGCCGACCATGCGTTTGTCGCGCAAAATGGGAAAAGCATACCACGAAATTAAAGTTGTCACTGAAACCGCCGAAATCAGGTAAGCCCAGTTAAACCCTATTTGCTCTCCGATGGAAGTCAGCAAAGCATAAAACATCAGCAGCGCAAAAGCAACCAGCGAATATTGAAACGGATGAATTCGGGTTTTGCTTTTCATCTCAATAAAAATTAAAATAATGAAATTCAGCGCGATAAACAGGATGGCATATTTTACCGAACGCATCGACTTCTGGTAGTGGTCGATTGGTATGAGCAGTTGAACCCCCAAAGTGGCTTCATGCGTGTTGTATTTCCGGTCAACCCATTGCTGCGGAAAATTACGGTTCAGATGAGTCACCAACCAGTTGGCTGTAAACCCATTGGCCGTAACATTCCGATCTGAGGGAAGAAACCCTCCGGTAAAACTTGGCGAGGCCCAATCTGATTTCATATTGACTTCCGAATTTTTACCCAAAGCTTCCACCGACAAATCTTCAGAACCATTCAAAACCAGTTCAATCTCAAAATTCAAAGGCTGCATCAAATCAATTCCACCAGCTTTTACTGTAATTCCTGATTGAAACAAATCGGTGTCAGCCACACCCGGATCGACCTTAAATTTCTGACCATTGACAACCAGTTCAGGCAGATTTTTGATGCCCCGCATGTCAGAAATGCCAATGGTGAAATACGCAGCTTCCCAGTTATACCGGGCATTCTGAATATCCAGCTGCGAAACGTCTGTTTGAGAAAACGTGCCTTTCAGCTTGATGCGCCCTTCGTAAACCACCACTTCGTAAATGCCCCGTTTACGTTTTTCAGGAGCCAGCGAACCTTCCGTTTTCAAGGTTTCAGGCAAAAAATGGGCAATACCTTTCCGTTCAATCATCCCTTGCCCAATTTCATTTTGTTCCTGAATAACAAACGGCACATTCAGCACCGGACCTGCAACTACCTGTTTCCCGCCCCATTGGGCATAAAGTTCGGTTTTCACCTTTTCGCTCAGGGCAATCCGCTCTCTGATGATGTCCTGAATTAAAAACGACGGGATGAGCAGCAAAATAGCCAGTCCCGAAACGATGATCATCTTCACACTGTAACTGTTCATGAATTGTTGAATACCTTTTGCTTCCATTGTTTTGAATTTTTAAAAGTACTTTGAATTACAAAGTTTATGAATAAAAAAATTTATTGATTGCCAATTAATTCTTCCAGTGCCGCCAAATGCCGGCGAAACAAGTTCTTTCCAAGATCAGTAGCCCGGTAAGTTGTGCTGGGTTTCCGGCCAACGAATTGTTTGGAAACAACAATAATCTCTTGCTGCTCCAAAGCTTTCACGTGACTGGCCAGATTCCCGTCGGTCAGTTCAAGCAAATCCTTCAGGGCATTGAAATCCAAGGTGTCGTTCACCATCAGCGCCGACATGATTCCAAGCCTGATGCGGCTTTCGAAAACCTTTTGAAGATTCGATATTGGATTTTTCACCAGAATTTATTTACTATTTGACGATTTACAATTGACTATTTAACGCTGCGAGGTGCGCTTTTCGACCCTTCGGCAGGCTCAGGGCAACGCTGCTTCGCACTCAGGGCTCTCCACCACTTTCATCGGGCTCCTGTCTTCGGTCTTCCGACTTTTCTGAATTCTGCGACTGCTTTCCCTTTTCCGTTCTCCATGCCCCGCGCTCTCTGCCCCGTGCTCTCATCCCCATGCCCTACCGCTCATATTTATAATACATCACTGTTCCGTAAACAATGTGCATCACTCCAAATCCCACAACCCAAAAGAGCAAACCGTGATTGATAAAAATTCCGGCAAGTATCCCCAGAACGATTTCAGTCAGGCCGAGATAGTGAATCTCACCCAGCGTAAACTTTCCGGCATTTACCAGCGACAAGCCATAAAAAATCAGCATTACCGAAGCTACCAGTTCGATGCTATTTCGGAAAATCAGAATAATCGCAAAAATACCGCCTGCAACCAGCGGAATCAGAAGGTGTCCGACCAAACGTTTGGTTGAATTGGTCCAGAACCGCTGTCCAGCTTTTTTTGCTTTCCTGAAAGAAAAGTAAGCAGCTCCCAAAATGGCAAAGCCCAAAACCAGCAAGGCATCAATTGCCAGATAAAGCCTGATGCTGGCCGTTGGCGAAGCCCCCAGACTGCGCATGTATTCGTCGTATCGCACATTTCCGGAATCGAGAATAATTAACCAGGCAACTGCGGCGCCAATCAAAGCGCACACTCCGGCAAAAACGCCAGACAAACCACTTAGCGATAAAAACTTGGAAGATCGTTCCATGATTTCACGGATGGCCTGAAGATCTTCTTTGGGATTGGTCGAATTTGCTTTCATTTAAAAGTACTTTGAACTGCAAAGTTATTGATTGAAATTTAAAAAACAATAGTTGAGCCCACTCCGATAACTATTTTTCTGCCACCAAAACACTAAAACACTAAATTTCACCAAAATGAATCCATTTAATTTTGACTTTTTGTGCAATTTGGTGTCTTGGAGATTTGGTGGCATCTTATTTTTTTGACTTTTCAGAGTGGACTCATAGTTGCAAAAAAAATTCCAGCTTCACTCCCCTTTTCAGGAAAATGAATACCGGAATTTCCGAATTTATATTAACCACTAATATCTGCATAGGTGTCGCGGATTTTAATCGCGAATTGCAAAAAAACAATATCGGAGATTAAAAATCTCCGCACCCCAATTTATCCGATTTCCCTTGTGATTGAAATGGCCGCAATGGTTCCATCTGCAATGGCTGTAGTAATCTGCCTGTACTTTTTGCTTGTCACATCGCCCACGGCAAATACGCCATCAATATTGGTGCGTTTATCCTCATCCGTTTTGATGTATCCCCACTGATCGAGCTCAAATTGATTGTTGAATATTTCCAGATTTGGTTTCAGTCCAATGAAAACAAAAATACCATCGGCAGTAATGGTTTTCATCTCTTTGGTTTTCATATCCTCTACCTCAACAATCATTTTATCTCCGTCTTTTTTGATTGCACGCGGTTCGTGCGATAACATGAACGAGATTTTAGGATTGGAAAAAGCCTTTTCCTGCGCTGTTTTGTTAGCCTGAAGTTGGTCGAACTGGTGTATAATGGTGATTTTGGAAGCAAACTTCGAAATAAAATCAGCTTCTTCGATGGCCGAATTTCCGCCGCCGACAACAATCACTTCCCTGTCGCCAAAATATTTGGCATCGCAGGTCGCGCAATATGAAATTCCCTTGCCGCGATATTCCACTTCTCCCGGAATGCCCATTTTATTAGGCGAAGTTCCGGTTGCCACAACAATTCGTTTGGCGCGGATGGTTTCCTGGTTGTCAATGGTAATTTCCTTTTTCAGAAGATCAACTTTAGTCACGTCAACCGCCACTTTATAGGTAGTTCCGCATTGTTTGGTTTGTTCCGACATGTTGTGCCCGAGCAAGTATCCGGGCTGCGGATCAATAAACCCAGGGTAGTTCGACACCATGTGGGTGGTTGAAACGTATCCGCCGGGAAGCGCAATGTCGATTAAAACAGTATTTATTTTTGCCTGACACAGATACAATCCTGCGGTCAAACCGCCCGGACCAGCACCCAAAATAGCCACATCAACATCGGTAACAAAAGGTTGCTGCGTGGCCATTATTTGAATTACTTTTTCTTTACCGAGAATGTGTTTCAGTTCGCGAACAATTTCGGAGCGTTTTACACCACCTGCCAAACGACCGCTAACCTCTTCTCCATCCTGATAAAATAAAAGTGTTGGGGAGCTTTTTACAATCAATTTATCCGACAGTTCGCGGTTTCCCTGACGAAAAATTTTCACAAATTTGATATCTTTTCCAAAAAGCTTTTCAAGACCTTCCAGTTTGGGTGCAATAGCCTCACATGGAGCACATTCGGTCGAATAAAAATCAACTATTACATTTCCATCGGCCAGTACTTCTTTTTCGTAATCTGCTTCAACTATTTCTTTCATTGTATATGTTTTAATCTTTAAAATAATGACCAATACCCAGTTCCAGCAATTCAGTTACCGGGCGGCAATCGTGACTGTTCAGTGTTCCGTTGTAATTTTTGGCCATCGACGCGCATCCGCCGCCGCAAATCAAGCTCAGGTTGCAACTTTGGCATTTTGGGATCGACAAAATATCACGTTCCTGCCATTCCTCAACAGCTTCAGTATTTTTCCTGACTTCAGGATAAAAGGTCCCAAGACTTTCGTTCTGCTTGCCAACTGTGGCGGTGCATGCATAAACATTACCGGTGAAATCGAAAGCCCATTCGGTTTTGGTTCCTGTACAGGCATCGAACAGCGGTGCGGGCATTTCGCCCTGTTCGAACAAGAATTTCGCCACAGAAAATGCCGGTTTGTGAAATTCGCCGATGTGTGGGAATTGGTTCAGCAAATCGTACAAATCCTGGTACAGTTCCAACCTAGAATACAATTTTGATTGGTTTGCCTGACATTCGTGGAGTTCGTAATTTCGTCCCAACTGGGTTTTAAATAATGGCGAAGCAGTCCAGCCTTTGTCGATGGCAAACTGAGCCAAATCAGGCAGATTTTCAATATTTTGTTTGTCGACAACCATGCGCAAATTGACCGGAATGTTGTTTTCAATCAACAAGTCAACCCCGCGAACAATGCGATCAAAAGTCGGGTTGCCGCCTTTCAGGTAACGACGTTGGTTGTGTATTTCGCTGGTTCCGTCGAGTGTCACCTGAATTTCACGGATGATACCCTTCTTCAAAATGGGAATGTATTCCTCCAGGTTGTATCCGTTGGTAACCGCGGCAATTTCAAGATTCAAAGCGCTCGCCCTTTCAATAATATACTCGATATTTCCCTTGTGACGTGGGGTATTCTGAAAAGGTTCGCCACCAAAAAGGGTGATGTATTTTCGTCTTCCCGCAAACTCTTTCTGGATGTAATCAAAAAACGAGTCAGTCACTTCTTTCGACAAGGCAACCGGCAATTGCTCGTAACCAGCCTGATAGCAATACGAACAATCGAAATTGCACGAGTAGTTGGTCACGAAAAAGATTTGAACCTCGTCCTTTTCCCTGTCGTCGAGAAACTTCAGGTACTTTTCGCGGAACAATCGCTTTTCCTGAACCGGATCAACGATGTAACCATTCTCGATCAGTTCCTGATTTGCTTCGTCAATACTTTGTAATTGTTCGAAAGTGGCATGATCAAGAATATCAGCTTGCCCCGACAATGAATTCACTACGAACCAATTGTCAGAGTCTTTGATCTTTGAAGTAATGTTGTATTTGGAGAGTTGCATGGGAAAACTAATTTAAAATTAACGATCAACGATTAACGATTTTAGATTGCAGACTTAAGAATACTTCTTTAATCGTTAATCATTAATCGTGGACGCCTTAATCGTGGCATCCGGCAATAATCTGTGATTGTTTGGCACAGCACTGCGCCTGTTTAACCTGTCCTTTGCGGACCTTTTTTACTAAACTTTTCATTTAAATGAATTTTTGTATTGATTAAACTATAGGAATAAAGGTATTCAAAACGACCGAAACTTCATCTACTAAACTTCAAACTAACGAATACCTTCAATCTTTCAATATAAATATCGAAGACGCACGATCGAAGACGCACGATCGTGCGTCTCTACCAACATTAACCACAACAACTAAATTCGTCTTTCGTCGCAGTAATCGTAAAGCTCGAAACTTCAATCTTTCCTTTCGGATAGGGTTGGCTTTCTTCAAGAATGCTGAAATCTTTAAATCCGACATTTTTAATAATCGCAATATGTTCGGCTTTTGTGATGGATCCTGCCCAACATTCAGCAACTGCAACTGGATCGTTGGCGTATTCTTCAGGAACAGGCTCACTTGAAAAAATATCGCTGATTACAAACCGTCCGCCATTTTTCAGCAAACGGTATATTTCAGCCCATACTTTCGATTTGTTGCTCACATGATTTAAAGTGCAATT
>JAUYEQ010000099.1 GCA_030691295.1 Bacteroidota bacterium | reverse complement strand
AACGCTTTCTTATGGTAGGCGGCTACTTTAGGCGATCCGTAAACAATGGGGATACACATTTCAAGGATACGGGGTTCCATCAATGTTTTTATTATCACCTCGTAACCAATCCCATTGATGTCACCCTGCGAAATGCCAATCACTATTTTATCTCGTTTCATTCGTTTTTTCCCTTAATTGATGATTATTCGTTGAATAGTCCTTTTTAATGCAGCGCAAATTTAATCTATTATTTAGACTATTTCAAAGTTGCTGTTACTTCGTCACCCAAAGATCAGAAGATAATCAGAATAACCACTAATAAAATCAGCAACATAAATAAAATGAATTGATTGCGTACAAACAGTCCCAGGAGCAAAAGTATTTCAATTTCTTCGGTGCATGCAGTATAAACTTCGATGGTGCCTTTGTCTTTCGACAATAACTCGTTGCTTTGGTAAGTAATTAACTCATCGCCATTGAATTTCCATGACCAGCGCGATTGCCAGAAATTTTTCACTTCAAGTTCAAACCGCTTCCCGTTGATAATGATATCGCTTTTGGGATTAAACAGGTTCACCATGATGGTTCCCAAAAGTTGCTGAGTGTTGCCGTCATAAATCTCCAGCTTGGATAGGAAGAACTCACGGCTCAGAATAAACCTTCGTCCCTTTATCATTCCATGAGCTTTCGAACCAACAAGGCTTTCCCATACAATCGAACCAATATGATTTGATCCATGAGTGATTTCAAGTTGATTCTTAAAAATTCCTTTCGACCAAATATATCTTTCCATGGTTTCCTCCTGTTTCAAGCAGCGGCAAGTTACGAAAAAAAATTAGTCACAGTCGTCGCCCATATTCAGTAATTCAACTTTTCTGAAATCAACCGGGTGACTTTCGGCCTGAAGTGAAATAGTGCCTTTTTTAAGCAAAATATTTTTATCGGCCGGAAGTAACTTTTGAAAGTTCGGGTCGCGGTCGTCCAATTGCGGCTTTGTATATTCCATGACAATCTGTCCGTCGACAATATGCTTAATGATAGAATCGCCGCAAACTTCAAGCTCAACAGTCACCCATTGGTCGCCATGATATGTTTTTGAAGTTGAATTGGTACAATGCTGTGTCCAAAGCGAATCATTTAAAACCACATTGGTGCCGGGCGTGCATAAATTGAGGGTCGAACGCTCATCGGTTCCGTTTCCGCCTAAAAGCTGAACTTCAATGGAAACCGGAAAATCCTGATTTACCTCCATGCTTTCGGCACTTTGCCCATGAATCATTATTCCACTGTTGCGGAATGCCCAACCCGGACCTTCAGGAGCCTGGTCGCCAACAAAGCGGTACTCTACACGTATTTTGTAATGTGAATATGGCGTTTTGTAAAAGATATGCCCAAAATGCCCATCGAATTTGTCATACTGATCGTACCTCACTTTCAGCAAACTATCTTCAACCCTGAAGGTGTTGTTGTAATTCTCATTTAATGGGAACCCGGTTATTTTGATGTTCCAGTCGTTTATATCCTTCCCGTTAAACAATTGGATCCAGCCTTCATTTTTGGGTTTCGGTGCGGTGCACGACATTATAAAAGCAACAGCAACAAGGAAAAGAACAGTTTTTATTGAAATTTTATTCATGATATTTTTTGGTTTGTTGGTTAATAAATTGGACTTGAAAGATAGCCATTAATTTTAAAAAATCGATTCCTAAAAAGTTTGAGCTTTTACTAAAAAACAAAGAGCTGGATTTGGCTCCGGCTCTTTGCTAAACGAAATAATAAAAAATAGAGAAAAGGCAAAACAGACATTATTTCTTGTCCTTTTTAGTTTTCTTCTCCAGCCTTTTTTCCTTTAATGTTTTTGTAGGCTCTTTTTTTTCGTTCTTTCGGGTATCTACTCCTTTTGCCATGGTAATAAATTTTTTGGTTATTATTCTAATTCTGAACTCGTAAGATATACTGAACATTGATGCCAATCTTTAAATAACACCAGATCAAATTTACCATTTTTCGGTTAAGAACAAGTAGCCTGTTGAAGTAATATTATATAAAAATTTCATTTGTATCTTTCCTTAAGATCGTTGACCGAATACAATTCTTCCTCTTCATTCAAATAACTCAACACTGTTTTTTTCAGTTGAGAAATAGCCCTGGTCATCTAAAATACGTTTACTTTTTCCACAACATAGCTTTAACTTCGTCCTGGCTATGCAAAACTGTTTCGCTTTCAGATTCAGCAACCTCGTGCTTTAATTCTTCTATTGTATAAGACGTTGGGCTTTTAGAATACCGCTTTTCGCTATCAATAAGTTTCTCTATCTTTTCGATAATTACGTCGCTGTCAATACGCATGATTTCTTCAATGAGCGTGTATTTGCGATTATTGAGTTCTATTGTGGTCATATTCAGATAGCCTCCCTTCTATATTTTGTCTTTTCAAAGATAGTGATTTTTGAAAGAATGAGGCTTAAAAGAAATGGGAACGAGCTTTTGCAGATAACTCATTTGATTTAAAACCGAATTACTTATCTTTGGATTTAAAATTTGAACGATGGAAACTTTACGTATCAAAATAGTAAATCCAAAAGCTAAAAGGCTTTTAAAAGATTTGGCTGATTTAAATTTAATAACTATTGGCAAATCGTTGGACTCTAAAGTTGAGTTTAAAGAGTTATTGTCAAAGTTACGCTCCAATGCCGATTCTGCACCTTCAATCGAAGAGATAACTTTAGAAGTTGAAAAGGTAAGGGCTTTGCGCTATGCAAACAAAGCAAAGTAAAATAGTAGTTGATACAAATCTTTGGATTAGCTACATAATTACAAAAGGTTTCAAGCGACTCGATAAACTCATCTATAGTGACAAAGTTCGTTTGGTTTTTAGTCACGAATTGATTGATGAATGAATTTATAGAGGTTACCAAACGCCCCAAGTTCAGAAAGTATTTCAGCTCAAATGATGTTGCAAAACTCCTCGATATATTTGACACATACGGAGAACTTGTTATAGTTAAAAGCTATATCAAGGTTTGCAGAGATATGAAAGATAATTTTCTTCTTTCATTATCGGTTGATAGTCAAGTTGATTTTTTGATAACAGGTGATAACGATTTACTTGAGATAAAGAAATTCGGCAAAACAAACATATTGACTATTGCCGATTTTGAATTACTTCCATAATGCAATATCGCCCTTGTTCATTTGTATCTTTCCATAAGATCGTTAACCGATTATATATCTTCCTTCTCATTCAAATAACTGAACACATTTATTTTTGAAGCCAATTCCTCTGTCCCTTACTGAAGAATCTGATCAAAAAATTATTTTTAACCATCCGGTTAAATTTTTTGGTCAAATAATTTGGTAGATACAGTTTAAGATTTTACTTTTGACCACATGATTTAACCAAATAGTTAAACTATCGAGATAATGGAAACAAAAAAAGACAGTACCGAAGATAAAATACTGGAAGCAGCAAAGAATGTATTTGTTGCCAAAGGAATGGATGGAGCCCGAATGCAGGAAATTGCCGACGAGGCCGGAATAAATAAGGCGTTATTGCATTACTATTTCAGATCGAAAGAACGATTGTTCGAAGCCATTTTTGCCGAAATCATCAAATTTGCTTTCCCAAAACTCACCCGGATTGTGCAATCCGACGAACCAATTGTAACCAAAATTGAACAGGTCATTGATGCCTACATCGATTTACTGATTAAACATCCTTTTATTCCTGGTTTTGTGATGAAAGAACTTAACCGCGATCCTTCAGGGCTATTCAAGATCGTCGTCAAATTTGGCTTAAATCCGCAAGCTATCTTTGACCATATTCAAATAGCCATGGATCGCGGAGAAATCATTCAAATGCCGCCCAAACATTTGGCAGTGAATATTATATCCATGTGCATTTTTCCGTTCGCAGCAAGACCAATTTTAAGTTTTGTAGTTTTTAAAGATGACCCGATAGCACTCGAAGCATTTTATGCTGAACGGGCAGAGGTAATTAAGAAGTTCGTGATCGATGCCATAGTAATCCGCTAAAACTATATAGACAAGTTAATTGAAAAGAAAATGTTGAACTCGCCATTTTTAAGCCCTCCCTTTCGGGGAGGGTTTGGG
>JAUYEQ010000093.1 GCA_030691295.1 Bacteroidota bacterium | reverse complement strand
GTCTGGGCAATTCCGAACAAATGTCGGCTGATGCACAGGAAATTAAAGATCGCGGATTTCAGGCGATCAAGGTAAAACTGGGCGACGATCCGGATAAAGATATTTTCAGAATTAAAACAATTCGTGCGCAAATTGGTGATGAAATTCCTTTACGACTTGATGCCAATCAGGGTTGGAGTGTTGATTCTTCAATTCATGTTTTAAACGAACTTTCGGACTGCAATATTCAGTTTTGCGAAGAGCCAATTGCCCGATGGAATTATATGGAATTGTCCCGCATCAGGAAGCAAAGCCCGATCATGATCATGGCCGACGAATCGTGTTGCGATGATCACGATGCCAAAAGGCTGATTGATCTGGAAGCAGTGAAATCATTCAATATCAAACTCGGGAAATCCTCAGGAATATTTAATGCCCTGAAAATTATCCGGTTGGCAGAACATGCCGATATTCAGTTGCAAATCGGCGGTTTCCTCGAATCAAGAATCGGATTCACCGCCGCCGCACATTTGGCTTTGGCAAGCGATAATGTTACTTTTTGCGATTTCGATACACCAATGATGTTTTGTGAAGATCCGGTTTCAGGAGGAATAAAATATGGACAGAACGGGATTGTGACTATTCCTGAAGTAGTAGGATTGGGTGCCAGTATCGAAGCTGAATATTTAAAAACCTTACACGGTTTCACTATTAAATAAATTGACAATGAATTGGATACTATTAATTATAGCGGGATTGTTCGAGGTTGGTTTTGCAAGTTGCCTTGGAAAAGCGAAAGAAACTTCAGGAGCAGAATCGGCCTGGTGGTTGGTGGGTTTTTTATTGAGCCTTACAATGAGCATGATTTTGCTTTACAAGGCATCGTTAACCATCCCAATCGGAACTGCTTATGCTGTTTGGACCGGAATTGGAGCGGTTGGAACGGTGATTATGGGGATCGTATTATTTAAAGAACCGTCTGATTTTTGGCGAATGTTTTTTATCAGCACCTTAATTATTTCAATTATTGGACTAAAAATCAGTTCATATTAATTTAACAAGAGATGAGTGAATTCTGGGACAATAAATTCCAAAAAATTGGGACAAGCTGGTCGCTCGAACCAGCAGATTCGGCTATTCAAACAAGTAAGCTTTTTGCCGAAAATAATTTAAAAACGGTATTGATTCCGGGTGTTGGATTTGGCCGCAATGCCAAACCATTTTTAGAAAGCGGAATGGGTGTAACCGGAATCGAAATTTCGAAAACAGCCATTGTGCTTGCCCGTGAGAATGGACTGGATTTCCCGATTCATCATGGTTCGGTGCTTAAAATGCCGCTCGACAAAGAAAAATACGACGGTATTTTTTGCTTTGCGCTGTTACATTTATTCAACCAGACCGATCGTAGGAAAATCCTCCAAAAAAGCCTTGAACAGCTACATGATGGTGGATGGATGGTTTTTATTGTTGTCTCGGATAAGAATAAGCTATTCGGCAATGGGAAATTTGTAAGCAATAACCGGTACATGATTGAGAAAGGATTGACCGTATTTTTCTACGATTCAGTAGCCATCGAAAAAGAGTTTTCGCCCTTCGGATTGGTTGAATCACGCGAAATCGACGAACCCGTAAAGTACATGAAAAACGAAGAACCCATGAAATTTTGGTTGGTGATATGCCGGAAAAAGTGATTATGTGGTTCTTTTCTATTCAGGAAGTAAATCATACCTTTACAGAAAAATAAAGCTATGCTCGACATCAAAAAAACATACGTAACTGATAGCAAGAAACGACCAATTGCTGTACAGATTGACATACAGACTTTTGAAAAAATGGAACAACTGCTTGAAGATTATGCACTTGCCCAATACATCAACGAAAATAATCCGGAAGATATATTGTCTGTCGCCGATGCTAAGGCGTTTTACGAAACGCTTACCAACAAAAAGCCATGAACATTAAAGTTAACCGGAAGAATCATTCATCGCAAAGATATTTATAAGGTTTACCCTTAAACCAATAGCCAGTTTCGTTCTTAATTTAAAACTTCATTTTATGGAAAGATCAATTCTGGAAAAACAACTTGCAGTAGAATCGGAATTGGTAAAGGATGAATCAATGTTAGTCCTAAAAGAATTTGAGTACATCGATGTTGTTTGCTCTAACTGCAATTTATTCGATGTCTTAAAGTTAACCGAAGATCATTCTGCCAACTGCAATTGAACACTGCTCAAAGATAACTAATAACCGATCACTCTTCCCAAGTTGCGGCCAAATCCCCCTCCTTTGGAGGGGTTAGGGGAGGCTTATCACATTCACTTCCCGTTCCAGCTCGACTCCAAACTTATCATGAACCGATCGTTTAATTTCTTCTGAAAGATCATAGATTTCGCGGCCTGTCGCATTTTCGTAGTTGACCAGAACCAGCGCCTGTTTT